>JAHIRY010000006.1 GCA_018818405.1 Patescibacteria group bacterium
AAAAAGCTACAAGCTAAAAATCTCTGCCAAGTCGTAAAGTTCTAAACTAGCTAACAAGCTAAAAACCATATATGTCAAAAGATTATTATAAAATTTTAGGAGTTGAAAAGAGCGCCACTCAGGATGATATCAAGCGCGCTTTTCGCAAACTCGCGCATCAGTATCATCCGGACAAGCAGGGCGGAGATGAAGCGAAGTTCAAGGAATTGAATGAAGCTTATCAAGTCCTCGGCAATGAAGAAAAGCGCAAACAGTTTGATCAATTCGGCGCGACATTTGATCAGCAGGGCGGATTCGGCGGGGGAATGAACTGGGAAGATTTTATGCGGCAAGCGCGCGGAGGCGGCGGATTCGGCAATATAAATTTTGATCTTGGCGGGATGGATTTGGGCGATATTTTCGGCGAAGTTTTCGGTTTCGGCGGTTCTCGCGGCAATACGAAGAAAAGAGCGGGCGAAGATATTGAGCTGGATTTGCAGATTGATTTCAAAGATTCCGTTTTCGGAATCAAAAAAGAATTTGAATTGTACAAAACGGTCAAATGCGATCATTGCCACGGAAATACGGCTGAGCCGGGAACGCCGTTTGTGAAGTGCAAGACTTGCGACGGCAAGGGAAAAATTATAAAAATGCAGAGAACTTTTCTCGGTTCGTTTCAGACGCAAGCCATTTGCGGCGAATGCGGAGGCGAGGGGAAAATTCCGGAAAAAAAATGTTCGAAATGCAAAGGAATGGGAATCGTGAAAAATAAAGAAGCGGTTTCAGTGGAAATACCGGCCGGAATTGAGAACGGAATGAGTTTGCGCGTTTCCGGAAAAGGAAATGCCGGAAAATCCGGCGGTAAAAACGGCGATTTGTATGTGCATGTGCGCATCAGGCCGGACAAACGGTTTGCTCGGCATGGGAATGACATTTTGCAACGTGAAAAAATAAATTTCGTTCAGGCGACGCTCGGAGCGAAAATTGAAATCGAGACTTTGGACGGAAAAGTGGAATTGAAAATTCCGGAAGGAACTCAGCCGAATACGAGATTTCGTTTGCGGGAAAAGGGCGTTCCGTATTTAAACAGTTCCGGCCGCGGAGACATGTATGTGGAGATTGAAGTGGAAATTCCAAAGCGAGTGAGTCGCAAGCAGAGGGAATTGTTGGAAAGGTTCGGAGAATAGTCGCGCAATCGGTTTTTTGAAAATAAAGTTGATTGTGATAAAATTGAAATGAAAAGAAATATAATGTGAAAAATTAAAAAAAACTTTATGCCATTTGGATTTGAACGCGCGGGCTACAAGTCTTTGCCGACTCGTCCGCAACAAGAAGTTAAAAAAGTGGAGAGGCCGACATTTCAAGAGGAAAGAAGCAGGGAAGCCGCGTCCAGAGGACAACAAGCATTTGAAGAAGAATCAGCGCAAATTGACTCCTCGACCTGGGATCAGTGGGCGAAAAGCGGATTTGCTTCAGCTCTGGAAAAATTGAGCGATTCCATTCCGCAAATTCCAAAGGAAGAAGCGCGGAAAATTTTGGAAAGCTTGCGAAAAATTATGTCTCCGGATGAAGCGACTGATCTCAGAAAGGAAGAAATTATGTACAAACTTTCGGCGGCAAATCAGATCGGATTGAAAAAAGGAGACATTGATAAATATGTCGCGAAAAAAAGGGAAGAAACCGCGCAAAAAACAGCTGACGCCAGAAGATTGATTCAAAATTTGTAGCCGGAAAGTTTGCAAGATTGTTTGAATGAAAATTTAAATTACAAAAGAGAGGTTTTCGCGCCTCTCTTTTTTTTAGCGGTTTACTTTTATTTCCAGCGCTGTCGGATTTGTTTCCAGCGGATCGAGCGCCGCATAAATCATTTCTCCGACTCGTAAATCATTTTTTTTCAATAGGTGAGTGTCCGTTGTTTGCGGTGACGCGGTAAAGTCAAAGTTTTCTTTTATTGTTTGATAAAATATTTTTGTTTTCGCTGAAATGGAAATGTTTTTTTCGGGCGGGCTGTCGGTCAGCGCTTCGGCGATTGTCTGCGGCCGGATTGACAGGATTATTTCGGAATTATTGATTTCTTTGATTGTTCCTATGAGCAGATTGTTGTTTTGCGTTGATGAATAATACGGAGGCAAAAGTTCAAGCTTGGTTTGAATATCTTTTATTGTTTTATTTTCAATTTGTTCGCGCAGTGCGTCCGTCATTTGAGTCTTGGCTGTGTAAAAACCGAAAAAAAACGCGGACAAGGCAATGGCAATGATAAAAATTATTGCAACCAGCCATTTTGTTATGTTTTGCATAGGGTTATACTCGATATTCTTATTTTTTTATTATAACATATTTCGTGTTATAATTTAATTGCAAAAAATATATTTCTATGAAAAAGTTTTTATTGTTTTTAAGTTTAATCGCGGTTGTTTTTACAATCGGTTCCGTTTTGCTGATCAATCGCGCTTTCGCTTGGACCGAACCATCGGGCGTTCCTCCGGAAAATAATGTTTCAGCGCCGATAAATGTCAGTCGAATGCCGCAGATCAAGAGCGGAGCGCTCGGACTGAACGGCGGCGATCCGGCCGCTCAATTCGGTTTGTTCGTGCGAAGCGGGAAAATCGGCGCCAGCAAATCGATAAATGAATCGACCTTGGCTGAAGTCGAAGAAAATAATTCTTCTTCCGGTATTTCGGTAAAAGCGGACAAAGCCGGTTATCATGGTTTGCATTCGGAAGTGAAAGGCGCTTGGTCTGTCGGCGGTTATTTTAGTAATAATGATTTCAGCGGTCCGGCGATTCAGGCGATGGCGCTGGATACGGGCGCGGTTGTTAGCGGGGACAATATTGGAATTTCCGCGGTTTCTCAGAAAACCGGATTGATCGCAAAAACGGAAAATACGGATGTTTATCTTTCGCACAATTCCGATTATTCGGAAAAAACCAAAAAGAGAACATTCGGAGTTTTGTCTGAAATCACTGAGGCCGGACAATCAAATCCCGCGATTTTGCCCATTGCCATTGGCGCGTATTATGATGCGAACAATTTTGCCGAAGCTGGACTGGAGGGAACCGGAATCAGAGCGATGGGAAGTGAATTTGCCGGATATTTTGTGGGCAATGTGAAAATTCGTGGAGAATTGACTGTCAGCAGTTGCAGCGGTTGCACCGCTGATTTGGCGGAAGCGTTGGCGAAGAGAGAATCGGTTGAAGCCGGCGATATTGTTGCGATTGACGCGGAAATGAATTTGTACAAAGCGGAAAAAAATGATCGGACGGTTGCGGGAGTTATTTCCACCAATCCTTTTTTAACTTTCAATCGGGAAAAAAATTCAGCGCCGTTGGCTCTGAGCGGAATTGTTCCGGTAAAAGTGAATAATGAAAACGGCGAAATTTCAGCCGGTGATTTTATTGCCGCGTCTTCCACTGCCGGTTATGGCATGAAAGCCGTTGAGCCGGCGACAGTTGTCGGCAAAGCGTTGGAGGGTTTTTCCGGAAAACAAGGAAAAATAAAAATATTGGTCTCAACGAGCTGGTTTGCCGGCGCCAATTGCCAAAAATGATATTTTTTTGTAATGTAAAGGAGTTAGGTTAATTTAATCGAAATTTACTGTTATGTTAAAACTCTTCAATACAATGAGCCGCCAATTGGAAGACTTTGAACCTTTGAATGACAAAGAGGTGACTTTTTATTCCTGCGGACCGACTGTTTACGATTACGCGCATATTGGAAATCTTCGCACATATATTTTTTCCGATATATTGAAACGGGTTTTGCTTTTTGACGGTTATAATGTAAAGCATGTGATGAATATCACTGATGTGGGACATTTGACTGAGGAAAGCGAGCAGGGAGAGGACAAAATCGAGAGAAGCGCGCGAATGGAAGCCAAAAGTGCGTTGGAAATCGCTGATTTTTATGCGCAAGCGTTTAAAGATGATTTGCGAAAATTGAATATCATTGAACCGAATATTTGGTGCAAGGCGACCGATCATATCAATGAACAAATTGAATTGATAAAAAAATTGGAAGAAAAAGGCCATGTGTACAAAACTTCGGATGGAATTTATTTTGATACTTCGAAAGTAAAAGATTACGGAAAATTGGCGCGGCTGAATTTGGAAGGATTGGAAGAAGGTTCGCGCGTTGATGTGAATATTGAAAAGAAAAATCCGACGGATTTCGCATTGTGGAAATTTTCTCCTCAGGACAAACAGAGGCAGATGGAATGGGATTCTCCGTGGGGCAAGGGTTTTCCCGGCTGGCACGCGGAATGTTCGGCCATGTCAATGAAATATCTCGGCGAAACAATTGACATTCATACCGGCGGAATCGATCACATTCCGGTTCATCATACGAATGAAATCGCGCAGAGCGAAGCGGCGACCGGCAAGCCTTTTGTCCGATTCTGGGCGCACGGCGATTTTTTGCTGATCAATGAAGGCAAAATGGCAAAGTCTCTGGGAAATTTCATCACTTTGAATACTTTGCCGGAAAATGGTTTTGATCCGATAGTTTATCGTATATTCTGTTTGTCTTCGCATTACAGGAGCAAATTGAATTTTAGCTGGGAAGCGCTAGAAGGGGCGAAGAACACTTGGCTGAGGTTGAAAAGAAAGTTTTTGGATTTGGGACGGCAGACCGGGGAGATAAATGTTCTTTTTTTGGAAAAATTCAAAACAGCTGTCAATGATGATCTGGGAATGCCGCAAGCGCTGGCCGTTTTCTGGGAAGTTTTCAAATCAAACATTTCCGATTTTGACAAACACGCGACACTTTTGGAATTTGACAAAGTTCTCGGATTGAATCTGGCGGAATTGAAAGAAGAACAGGCAGTTATTCCCGGGGAAATTATGAAATTGATGGAAGAACGAAAAAAAGCGAGAGAAAATAAGAAATGGCAAAAAGCGGATGAACTCAGAAAAAAAATCGAAGATCTGGGTTATGAAGTGGAGGATACGGCGCAAGAAACTCATGTGCGCAAAAAATAATTTCAACAAAATATGGATCAGCAATATTTAACCAAAAGCGAATTCATGCTCGGCCTCGCGGAATTTACCGAAACCGCTCTCTTGCCGGCGGCGGAGAGAATTGTTGGAGATAAAGTCGAAGAAAAGCCGGAAGAAAAATTTGAAAGATTATCGAGCGAGTTGAAATGTCATATTGATAATAAATTGAAGATGCATCTTGCGGCAACAATTTCCGTTTTTCGCGGAGAGTCGCGTTCATAAAAATAACATTTTAAAAATATGAAAAAATCGCAATTTACAGCTTATATTGAACAAGACGAAGACGGAATATTTATCGGTTCGATTCCAACAATTCCGAGCTGTTATGCCGAAGGACGGACGCAAAAAGAAATGATCAAAAATTTGCAGGAAGTTTTAAAGCTTTGTCTCAGGAATGTTAATGTAAAAGAAGTGGAAAAAACCAAATTCGTCGGCATTCAAAATTTGGAGATTAAGTATGCCTAGGCTTGTTCCCATAAAAGCGAGACAACTGATTGGAATTTTGGTTTCTCTTGGATTTATAAAACGTGATGCCGAAGGGTCTCACGTATTTTTTGCACATGCTGACGGACGGACGACAGTAATTCCCATTCATAATAGGGAAATAAGCAAGGGACTGCTAAGAAAAATTTTGAATGATATACAAATTTCCGTCGAAGAATATGATAAATTAAGAAAATCAAAATAATCGAAATTATTCCGAACGGGCGATTTACGGATTTTATTTGTAAAAGTAGTTTTCTTCGCTAAGATTTTCATAATTAAAATAAGATAATATGACTGAACAAATAAGTGTGGAAACTAAAAATTTCGAATCAATGGCAATGTAAGTGCCTCTGGCGGTGCGGGTGTTCGTCTCTCGGTGAGGGTGGAATTTTAGTCTTATTTTGGGGATTTGATTTTGTTTAGGTTCTAGTTGGTCGCGTGATATTTTTTTATAATAAGAAAAGTTTTTATATTGATTATGAATTTTTGGAAAAATTTGGAAAAACCGATTTTGGCTTTGGCGCCGATCGCCGGAGTGACTGATTCTCCTTATCGGTTGATTTGCAGGGAATCCGGCGCTGATGTTGTTTATACGGAAATGATTTCCATTGACGCGCTTTATTATAATTCGAAAAAAACACTGCAAATGCTGGAATTCAATAAAAAAGAAAAACCGGTTGTTTTGCAATTGTTCGGCAAGCGGCCGGAACTTTTGCCGAAAGCGATTAAAATCGTGGAGGAATTCGGTTATTCGGGAATTGATCTGAATTTCGGCTGTCCGGCGCGAAAAGTTGTGGCGCATGAAGGCGGAGTGAGTTTGTTGAAAAATCTTGATCTTTGCCGGGAATTGGTGCAGTCGGCGTGCGAATCAACGAAACTGCCGGTTTCGGTGAAAACAAGAATTTCAATCGGAAAAGGGAAAAAAATGGTGACGGTTTTTGATTTTTTGGAAAAAATAAAAGATTTGCCGGTGAAAACATTGATGCTTCACGGCCGGAGTTATGAACAAGCGTTCAGCGGAGAACCGAATTTTGCGGAAATAAAAAAAGCGAAACAAATGTTTTCCGGAATTGTTCTCGCCAATGGCGGAATCAATTCGCCGGAAGACGCGAAAAAAATGTTGGAATTGACCGGCGCGGACGGAATCGGATTGGCGCGCGGAATTTTCGGACGGCCGTGGCTGTTTCAGCAAATCAAGGATTATTTGGAAAAGGGAAAATATTCGGAGCCAAGTCTTTCTCAAATGAAAAAAATAATTTTGCGGCACGCGAAATTGAATGAAAAAATGAAAGGCAAACACGGAATAATCGAAATGCGAAAACATTTGTGCTGGTATTTTCGCGGCTTTGACGGAGCGGCGAAATTCAGAGAAAAATTCGTGCGAGTGGAAACAATAGAAGAATTGAAAAAAACATTAAAAGAATTCAAATAAAAAAAGACCTCAGGCCAATGTTGTGACTGAGGTTTTTTCCGGCGCGTTGCGCGCCTGAAGTTATGCTGGCGGGTGAGCTGCCCTGCGTCTTCTGGCCGGTCTTTGTCCGGTTATTCCCCAGACAATTCCGTGCCAGATGGAGCGCAGAATGACTCCGAGAATCCGGAAAGGCAGGATTACGAGGAATCCGATGAAGTTCAGGATTCCTCGAATAACGCTGTTTCCGACGGCGGGCATGACGTTTCCTTGGCCGAGCATTACCAGAAGGCAATGGGCCAGGAAACCGATGCAAAAGATAGCCATGGCGAACTGGATGAGCAGATTTAGTGCGGTTTCCATGTTTTCTCCTTTTGCAATCTAAATAATTATAGCATATTTTTGTATTTTTGTCAATAATTTTAAATGAAAATTGTTGTTCAAATTTAGCGAAAAGTTCCGTTTTGTTTAATTGAGAAAAAGATTGTATAATGGATGTAATATAGTTGATTGATTTAAAATTCAAATAAAAGTAAAATAAAATAACCTTGGCGAGCGGCAAAACCTTCGCCATTAGAAAATATGGATATTCAAGCGGAAGAAATAAAAAAAGAACAAGCGGCCGCAGGCGCTGAGCAGGCGCTGATGCCGGAGATAATTCCCGAAGTTTTACCGGAACAAATGCCGAGCGCAGTTCCCGCGCCGGAACAACCGGCAGCTGTTGCTCCGGTTCAACCGATCAATGAAGTTGTTTCAGCGCCTGAAGCGGTTGCTCCGGGAGAAAAGAGCGAAGACAGGAAAGAAATTGAAAGAATTCTTTCTCAGGATTTGGAACATTTGTATGCTGAATTGCCGGAAACGCGCAGAGAAGAATTCAAGCAAGAGGGCGAGAAAACCGCAATTGAAATTGAAAAATTATTGAGCGCGCCAAAACCGGATGTTCACAAAATTCAGGAGTTGATACGCAAATGGCTGGTGATGATTCCCAATGTGAATAAAATTTTTTTAACGCAAGATTTAAAAATAAAATTGGACGGTTTGCTTGATTTCAAAAGAGAAAAAGAGGGACAACTTTAATTATCGTTTTTTGAAATAAAAATCCAAAGTGAAAAATAGTTTTGGATTTTTATTATTTAAATATGTTTATTCGCAAGATCGGAATTGATCTGGGGACAACTTATACATTGGTTCATCTGCCGAAAAAAGGAATCGTGATCAATGAGCCGTCTGTGGTTGCCATTTCCGTCACAGACAAGAAAATTTTGGCGGTGGGCGATGAAGCAAAGGAAATGCTCGGGCGAACGCCCGATACGATTGTCGCTTGCCAGCCGTTGAAAGACGGAGTGATCGCCGACTACAAAACAACCGAAGCAATGCTTCGTTATTTTATCAATAAAGCGCTCGGAGGAATCAAACTTTTTCGGCCTGAAGTAATGGTGGCTGTTCCGGCGGGAATCACTTCGACAGAGAGAAGAGCGGTGATCGACGCGACCATCGCGGCCGGAGCGAAAGCGGCTTACATTATCAAAGAACCGATTGCCGCGGCCATCGGAGCGAATATTCCCATTGGCAGCGCTTCCGGACACATGATTATTGATATCGGCGGAGGAACTTCGGAAATCGCCGTTATTTCTCTGGGCGGAATAGTCGCTTCATCTTCAGTGCGCATCGGCGGAAATAGATTTGACGCGTCCACTTCGGAATTCATCAGGCGCAAATTCAATCTGGCGATCGGCGAGCGCACGGCGGAAGATATCAAAATTGAAATCGGTTCAGCCATGTATTCCGAAGGTCCGGCGCTGATTGATGTTCGCGGACGCGATATGATTACCGGATTGCCGAAGACAATAACAATTTCATCCAATGATATTACCGAAGCTCTGCAAAAAGATTTGCAAGGAATCATCGAAGCGGTAAAAGAAGTTTTGCACAATACTCCTCCGGAATTGTCAGCTGATGTCATTGACAAGGGAATAATCATGTCAGGCGGAAGCAGTTTGCTCAGAAATATTGATCAATTGATCAGCAGAACAATCGGAGTGCCGGTGTATGTGGCTGATGATGCGCTCTTGTGCGTGGCAAAAGGAACGGGAATTGCGCTGGATAATTTGGATTTGTATAAGAGATCGATTTTGGCGACGAAGTAGGTTTGGCGTGTGAGTAATAAAGTAATTGAGGGAACGGCGTAAATAAAGAAATTTTAATTTATAAATTTTGAATTATAAATGGGGGGAGAAATAAAACAATTTCGAGATTTGACGGCTTGGCAAAGGTCAAATCGGCTGGCGGTGAAAGTTTATGAAATAACAAGCAGTTTTCCCAAAGAAGAAACTTACGGATTGATTTCTCAAATGAGGCGAGCTGTTGTTTCGATAGGCGCGAATATCTCTGAAGGGTTTACTCGATATTATTTTGCGGATAAGATGAGGTTCTAATATTATTCAAGGGGCTCATTGGGCGAAGTTCAGAATTTTTTATATTTTGCCAGAGAAATTAAATATATTTCAGAGAAAAATTTTTTGGAAATGATTGCGTTGACGAATGAAATTATGCTTTTGATCAACGGTTTGCTGAATTCAATTTCAAAACGACGGAATATTAAGAAGTAATTGAGGAATTGGTAATAAAGGGATAATGAAAATGTTTCGCTAGATTATTCTTCAATTACGCACAGTCGTTCGTTTTCCCTTTATTACTAATTACCAAATTACTCACCGTCCATCGTCGTCCCCTTTATTACTCAATTACTTAATTACTCAATTCCATATCTAGTTAGTAAAAAACAACCACATGTTAATCGGCATCGACGCTTCGCGCGCGAATAAGGACAAAAAAACCGGAGTTGAATGGTATTCTTATCATTTGATCGAGGAATTCAAAAAGATTGACAGGGAAAATCGTTATTTTTTGTATACTAATGTTCCGCTCAGAGGAAAATTGTCTGTTTGTCCGCCGAATTTTGAAGAAAAAATATTGAAATGGCCGATTCCTCGTTCATGGACTATCGGACGGTTGAGTCTGGAAATGAAATTCGGGAAAGAAATTCCCGATGTTTTGTTTGTGCCGGCGCATACTTTGCCGTTGCTCAATCCGAAAAAATCAGTTGTCACCATTCACGATATCGGATTTGAACATTTTCCCGAAGCTTATCATTGGGCTGACAAACTTTATCACAAATTGATTATTCAACTGATAAAAAGATCAGCTTCAAAAATAATTTCCGTTTCAAAATACACAAAAGACGATATTGTTAAAACTTATAAAATTCCCGCGAAAAAAATCGAAGTTGTGTTAAACGGATTTGATGATGAGAATTATAAAGTGTCGGCGCAGGGGAAAAATATTTTGAAAGAAAAGTGCAAAATTGATTTTCCATATATTTTGTTTATCGGCCGGCTGGAATTGAAAAAAAACATTCCTCGGCTGGTGGAAGCGTTCGCAAAGTTTAAATTAAAAAATCCCGATGACCGGCACAAGCTGGTTTTGATCGGAACTAGAGGATTGACATTTCCGCTGGTGGAAGAACAGATGAAAAAATTTAAAATTGAAAATGAAATAATTTTTCCCGGCTGGGTTTCGGACGACGATTTGCCGATTTTTTTAAATAATGCTGATCTTTTTGTTTTTCCATCCATTTTTGAAGGATTCGGCATTCCCGTTTTGGAAGCAATGGCCTGCGGTTGTCCGGTCATTTGTTCCAATTCAACCAGCTTGCCGGAAGCGGCCGGCGAAGCGGCTCTTTTGTTTGATCCGGCCGATGTTGATGAGATCGTCAGCCGAATGGAACAAGTCCTGCTCAATCCCGTGGTGGCGGAATCGCTGGAAATAAAAGGATTTGAAAGAGCGAAAAATTTTTCCTGGAAAAAGTGCGCCGAGCAGACATTGAAAATTTTGACTGAAGCTGAAGTTTAGGAAATTTCGGGAGTATTCACAAGAATCATCTTTTTTGTTAAAATAACATTATGAGCGGAAAGTTTGAATTTGATTGGCCGGTGGTCGGTCAGACAAAAGTGAAAACATATTTGCAGAAAAGCATTTCCAATGGGAGTTTTTCCCACGCTTATTTATTTTACGGACCTTCGAAAATCGGAAAAACATTGACAGCAAAACTTTTTGCCAACACAATTTTGTGCGAAAAATATCAAACCATCAATCAGAGTGAACAGCCGCGCAAAATTCCCTGCCATGAATGCGACGCTTGCCGGCAATTCGCGAAAAACATTTATCCTGACATTTATTGGGTGGAACGGGAGATAAATGAAAAAACAAAAGAAAAAAAAGCGAATATCACTGTGGCGCAAATTAGAGCAACGCAAGAGAAAATAAACAAGCGATCATTTTTGAATTCATACAAAATAGTCATTATTCCCGAAGCGGAACGGATGAACAAGGAAGCTTGCAATTCTCTTTTGAAAACATTGGAAGAACCTTCCGCCCGCACTGTCCTTATTCTCATCGCCTCGACAAAGGAAACACTCTTGCCGACGATATTGTCGCGTTGTCAGTTGTTTAAATTCATGCCGTTGACGCGCGATGAAATTTACGATTATTTGCTCGCTCAGGGCGCCAGCCGGACGCAAGCGAAAGAAATGGCGAGCGCGGCTCAGGGACGGCCGACAGTGGCGATGAAATTTCTGGCTGACGCGGAAAAGTGGAGCCAATACAAATCGGACAATTCCGTATTCCTTGAAATTTTGAGCGCTTCCGTTGTTGAGAGATTCAAGTACATTGATGATTTTGTGCAAAAGAAAACCAATGAAGAAATTTTAGCGGTATTGGATCAGTGGATGAGCGTGGCGCGCGATATTCTCTTGGCTCAAACTTATAACAATGAAATGATTTCAAATATTTATCTGGATGAATTACTGAAGAAGAACTCGATTCGATTCAGTTCGGACAAACTGGCGGATTTGATCAGCCGAATGGAACAAACAAAAAAATATTTAAGGCAAAATATAAATTCCAAATTCGCTTTGGAAAATTTAATTATTAATATCTAAAGGAATTTTTTGAAATATTTTTGCAAACGCAAAAAATTGTCGGAATTTTCCAAAATAAATTATGAGGAGGAATCTATTATTGATAATTTTTGTCGCGATCCTCGCCTTTGGTTCGACCGGCTGTATAACATTAAAACAACAGACAACGCCCGCAACCGCGCTGGGCGGAATTTTTGCGAGCGCTGACAGCGGAGAAACATGGAAGAATTCCTCTCAGCTGTTGACGCCGGGCGCGACCGCCGGTTCGATCGCGAATGTTGATGTTTATTTTATGCGTTTTGATCCGAGCGACAAAAATACGATTTACGCGGGAACTCGGGTTGACGGACTTTATTATTCATACAATGCAGGAGCGGGCTGGACAAAGTCGGAAAAATTGCCGGCGGGATTTGTTCGTGACATGGCGGTTGATCCGAAAAACAAATGCAATTTGTATGCTGCGGTGGAAAGCAATATTTACAACAGCAAAGATTGCGCCAGAACCTGGACGAAGATTTGGTATTCTGACAATGCGACAAACAAAATCGCTGCCATGGATATTGATTGGTATGAGTCCAAAACGATTTATGCCGGACTTTCCGACGGATCGCTGATAAAGAGCGATGACGGCGGAGTGAGTTGGAAATTGAGCAATAAATTCAAGAGTCGCGTGAACAAGATCATTGTCGATCCGAATGACAGCCGAATAGTTTATGCCGGAGTTTTGAGCAGAGGATTATATAAAACAACGGACAAAGGAGTGAATTGGGTGGAACAGAATACTCAAATGAAAGATTTTAAAAATGCGACCGAGTTTTATGACTTTGCCGTATCAAAGCAAAAGAAAGATTTGATTTTGTATGCCAGCAAGTTCGGTTTGTTGCGCAGTCTTGACGGCGGAACGACTTGGGCGCAAGTGAAATTATTGACTCAGCCCGGAGCGGAGATAATTTATTCGATTGCGATTGATCCGTCTGATGCGAACAATGTTTATTACGGAACTGACAAAGCTTTTTACAAATCGGTTGACGGCGGAGAGACCTGGGTAGTAAAGAAAATGCCGACAACCAGAGTGGCGGGCGATTTGATGGTTGATCCGAGCGATGGAAAGAAAATATTTATGGGAGTAAAGGCGATTGAAGAATAAAAAATAAAATTGCGATTTGATTGCAGAAATTAATTATTAATTGAAAACATATGGCAAGCGAATTTTTACGAAAGTATGAAGCGGATTTTAAGTCAACGGTGGAACATTTCAAAAAGGAATTGCTGGGAATCAGAGCCGGCCGCGCCAATGCGGCAATGGTGGAAAATGTGATTGTTGACGCGTATGGAGTGAAGACGCCGATAAAACAGTTGGCAAGCATTTCCACTCCGGAGCCTCGCGTGCTGAATATTCAGCCTTGGGATAAAAATTTATTGAAAGACATTGAAAAAGCGATTTCCTACGCTAATCTGGGATTGTCCGCCACAGCGGAAGCAACTTTGGTTCGTGCGATCGTCCCGCAGATGACCGAAGAAAATCGAAAAGATTTGATCAAGATTATGAGCGAAAAGCTGGAAGCGGCAAAAGTGGCGGCGCGCTCTGTCCGTGAAAAGGCGAAAGAAGACATAATGTCAGCGCAAAAAGCGGGAGATATCACGGAGGACGACCGTTATGAATATGTCGAGGAATTGGACAAAAAGATTACGGAAATAAACAAAGAATTGCAGACAATAGCGGAGGCGAAGGAGAAGGAGATTATGACGGTTTGACATATAGCACATAGCAGATAGCACATAACACATAGCACATAGCACATAGCACATAACACATAGCACATAACACATAACACATAGCACATAGCACATAACACATAACAGATAGCACATAACACTTAATGTTGAATATATGGTATATGATGGACGTGATGACGAAGGTGTTTTTTTTCATGATGAGTTGAAAAGGAAAATGGATGAATATGTGCATTCCGTTTACAATTTAACGAAAGTTTATCCATCTCATGAAATTTTTGGTGTCACCAGTCAGATCAGGCGTTCATCATTGTCGGTGATATTAAATTATATTGAAGGATATGCGAGGAGAAGGTCTAGTGTTTATAAAAATTTTCTTGAAATATCGTATGCTTCATTGAAAGAGTCCAGTTATCTTTTGGATTTTTCGTTGGAGGAAAAATATATTCAGGATTTTGAAAAATATAATTAATGTAAAAAATTAGCGGATGAAATTGGAGCTATGATTTGGGCAACATTGTCGAATTTATAAATTATCGGCCGTGTGTTCCATGTTCTATGTTCCATGTTTAATGCAGTATGACTGAACAAACAAAAATGGATAAAATCATTTCACTGTGCAAACGGCGAGGATTTGTTTTTCCCGCTTGTGAAATTTATGGCGGGTTTGCCAATTCTTACAGCTATGGACCTTACGGATCCGAGCTGAAAAAAAATATAAAAGATTTGTGGTGGAAAATGTTTGTGCGCGATCGCGAGGATATTGTCGGCATTGACGGACCGATTTTGCTTCATCCGAAAGTCTGGGAAGCGTCCGGCCACACGACCGGATTCAATGACGCGCTGGTTGATTGCAAATCATGCAAGAAAAGATTTCGCGCCGATCATTTGATCGAAGAAGCTTTGAAATTTGACTTGGAAGGAAAGATTGATGAGATGACAGCGGCGTTGCGGGAAAACAAAGTGAAATGTCCGGCTTGCGGCAAGTCTGATTGGACTGATGTTCGAACATTCAATCTCATGTTCGCGACAAAAATGAATAATGTGAGCGGAGAAGCGGATGAATCGGTTTATCTGAGGCCGGAAACCGCGGGCGCGATTTTTATTGATTTCAAAAATGTGGTTGATTCCATGCGAGTGAAAATTCCATTCGGCATCGCGCAGATCGGCAAAGCGTTTCGCAACGAAATCATTGCGGGAAATTTTATTTTTCGATTGCGCGAATTTGAACAGATGGAAATCGAATATTTTATTTCACCGGAAGAAAATTGGGAGTCTTTGTTTGAAGATTGGTTGAACAAGCAGGAAAATTTTGTGAAAATGATCGGTGCAAAGGAAGATGATATTCGCCGTTCCGAACATTCGGCGGAAAAACTTTCGCATTATTCAAAAAAGACGGTTGATATTCAATACAATTTTCCGTTCGGTTTTCAGGAACTTTACGGTTTGGCGCATCGCGGAGATTTTGATTTGACAGCGCATTCTGAAGCGAGCGGAGAAAAATTGGAATATTTTGATCAGGAAAATAACAAACGATTCGTTCCTCATGTTTTGGAGCCGACATTCGGCGTTGATCGCTCGGTTCTCGTCGCGCTTCTGTCCGCGTATTCGGAAGAAGAAGTGAATGGCGAGACGCGCGTTGTAATGCATTTTCCAAAGAATATTGCGCCGGTTCAGATCGCCATTCTGCCATTGTCGAAAAAAGCGGAATTGTCCGCTGTTTCGCGAGAAATTTTTGAAAAGTTAAAAGAGCGATTTGTCTGCGAATATGACGAAACACAAAGCATTGGAAAAAGATACAGGCGCCAAGATGAAATCGGAACGCCGTATTGTTTGACAATTGATTTTGATTCATTGGAAGATAATGCCGTGACTGTGAGAGATCGGGATACGATGGAACAGGAGAGGATTAAGGTTGGGGAGTTGGAAAGTTATTTGGTTGAAAAATTTAAATAAAGGTGGGAAAATTCGAAATACTAAATCCGAAAAGCTAAACAAATCCGAAATACTAAATACGAAATCCTAAACACTAAACAAATCTGAAATCTGAAATCCGAAATCCTAAATCCCAAGCTATTAGGAAATACTAAATCCGGAATTTTAAATAGGAATTTCTAAATTGTTTTAATGGAATTTACATGGATTTGAGGAATTGTAAAAAGATTTACGATTTGGAATCGCGGACGTTGTTATTTGCAAAAGCCGTTAGAAATTTTGTTAAGGCTTTGCCTTATAACATGGTGGACAATGAATATGCGAAACAAGTTATTCGTTCGTCCGGTTCAATAGGCGCAAATTATATAGAAGCAAATGAATCTTTGGGAAAGAAAGATTTAATAATGCGCGCGAGAATCGCAAAAAAGGAATCGAAAGAAACGATTTATTGGTTGAAATTGATTGATGTGAATAATGAAGAAAAGAATAATCTCATTCAAGAAGCCACCGAATTAATGAAGATTTTAGGATCAATCATAGAAAAGTGCCAAAACAAACAATTATATGGAAACAGATGACAGTCCCTTTTGTTTAATATTTCGGATTTAGTGTTTAATATTTAGTATTTAGAGTTTGTCTAGCTTTTCGTATTTAGTATTTAGAATTTGTTTAGTATTTCGTATTTAATATTTAGAATTTCAACCTTTATGGGCATACAAGTAGAATTCAATCCGGACTTAGCATTAAGAAACATTTCCGAATTCAAAAACGGCAATCGCAAATTCGAAGAATGCGTTCCGGAAAATATGATTGCCGGAAATGTTTATCATTTTTTGAAAAAAGGACAGCGTTTGTATTGGATGTTCGGAGATGTTTCGTTGATTGAAACCGCGGGCAATGATAATTTTTCACAGCCATTGGCCAATGTTTTGATTTTGGAAGTGCGGCATGTTATTGAAAATGATGAAGTGTGGACAATCGGAAAATACAGAGTGTCGGAAGTTTTTCAAAAAACAGAAGATGAAAAAAATAAATCCGTTGAAATGGATTTATTTTAAAAGAAAATAAAAAAAGCTCCGGTTCGCGATGGAACCGAAGCGTTGATTTCTAGGCCGCTTCTTCCCAGCATTCGTTTTTCCACGGATCTTTTTCGAAGAGCTGGCCTTCGACGAGGAAGAGAATCGTTTCTTCATCATATTCAACCGGGTCATTCGTGTAGCAATCGAGAACTGCGATCATGCATTCGACTTTGCGCGGATTGAAAATGTTCATTTCGCAGTAAACATTCACTTCGCTTTTTCCGTGTTCTACTGTGAATCGTCTGAAAACATCCGCATTTTGCATGATTGCCATGTACTGGTAGGGCGTGAGCTTGTCGAGGTCTGTCTTTGCCATGGAAATCTCCTTCTTCCGTTGCGGGAACCATGAATAAAATTAACATAATAAATAAAATTTGTCAATAATTAAAAAATTAATTGCAAATTGCGAATAACTTGGTTAATTGGCAAATTAATGCTGATTATCAATTGTTCTCGATTCGCAAAAATAAGTTATGAAGGCATTAAAGTACATTATTCCGATTGTTGTTGTCTTGTTGATTGTTGTAATGTGGATTGTGGGATTTTACAACGGAGTTGTTGAATTGTCTGCGCAAGTTGACAATCAGTGGGCGCAAGTGGAAACGCAATATCAGCGCCGTTTTGATTTGATTCCGAATTTGGTGAACAGCGTCAAGGGAATGTTAACGCAGGAACAAAAAGTTTTCGGCGATATCGCTGACGCGAGAACGAGATATTCGGGCGCGGCAACGGTAAATGAAAAAGCGGAGGCAGCAACTCAGGTTGAAGGCGCGTTGGGACGATTATTGGTAATTATGGAAAATTATCCGGAATTAAAATCAAATGAAACCGTGCAAAATTTGATGGTTCAATTGGAAGGAACGGAAAACAGAATCAGCGTGGAGAGAAAACGATTTAATGATGCGGTGAAAACATACAATGTTAAAATAAAACGTTTCCCGAACAATTTGCTGGCGGGAATGTTTGGTTTTGACGCGCGAGTATTTTTCGAAGCGGTTGAAGGAGCGGAAACAGCGCCTGAGGTCAATTTAATACAATAGATATCATGATAAAAAAAATCATATTTACAATTTGCGCCGCTTTTCTGCTTGCCGGCAATTGTTTTGCATATTACAATCCGGGCGAGCCGCAGGGATATGTCAATGATTTCGCGCAGGTAATGTCCGAAGAGTCGAGAGTTAATTTGGAAAATGAATTGAAAAATTTTGAAGCTGAGACAACCAGCGAGATTGTCGTGGTGACGATCAAGAGTTTGCAGGAAGATTATATTGAAAATTTCGCGGAAAAATTATTTCAAGAGTGGGGCATCGGAAAAAAAGACGATGACAATGGCGTTTTGTTTTTGGTTGCCGTGGATGATCGGCAGATGCGGATCGAAGTCGGCTACGGACTGGAAGGCGCGCTGACTGATCTTCAATCAAATCGGATTTTGGAGCAAGCGGCAAAACCTAATTTTCAGGCCGGAGATTACGGCGCGGGAATAACTGCGACAGCGGCTGAAATTGAAAAAGCGATCAAAGGAGAAGAATTTGTAGGCTCATCGGCAACTCCGGGAAAAATTTCATTTCTGGAAAAACTTTTCGATTCATTCGGATTTTTCTTGTTTATTTTCGCGTTTATAATTATTGAAGCCATCGGATTGCTTCTCGGAAAAACAAAATCATGGTGGCTGGGCGGAGTATTGGGCGCCGGATTGGGATTGATTATCGGATTGATAGTTTGGAGTTTGGTCAAGGGAATTATCTTTTTCATAATTTTAGGTTTTATTGGTTTGCTGGTCGATTACGGCGCTTCGCGCAGAGGTTGGTTCAAGGGCCGCGGCAAGGGCGGAGGAATGTGGTTCGGCGGATTAGGCGGCGGCGGTTCGGGCGGCGGCTTCGGCGGATTCGGCGGCGGCAGATCCGGCGGCGGCGGCTCGAGCGGCAGTTGGTAAAATGAGAAAAATTTTCATTTATTGAATGAATAATGGGGGGCGCTGAAAAATGTATTTTGAATAATTTGATCTTCTCAAAATGTTGATCAGCGTCCTTGATTTATATGACCGAAAAAATAAAACCGGATTTTCAAAATTTGGAAACAATGGGAGTGAAAGCGAACCTGAGCAATGTTGAGCGAGAATATTTTGATAAGTTGAAAGCCGAGCTGAAACAAATTCTCAGAGGGAAGACGTTTGAAGAAATTGAGAAAACGCAGGATCTTGTTCTCGCGAGAAGTGTGAGCAAGAAAATGTCTCAGATTTTGGAATTTTTGAAAAGCAAGGAAATAAACGATGAAGAAATGAAAGAAAAAGCTTATGAAGAATTGTTGGAATGGGCGCGCGATGATTTGGAAAAAGAAAATGCTGAGGAGTGGCTTGAGCAGATATTTGATTTGGATTCCTTGCCAAGAGCAAAGGTAAGAGGAGAAAAATTAGATTTAAGTAAAACAAATGTTTCATATTTGCCGAAAAACTTGGAAGTGGAAAAATTGAATATATCGCAAACGAAGAATTTGGCTGTTTTACCGGAGGGAATCAAACTGAAAGAGTTAGTTGCTTTTAACAGTGAGCTCTCGACATTGGAGGGAGTGGAAGTGACAAAAATTTTAAATATTAACGATAATAAAAAAATAGCGAGTTTGCCGGAAGGAACAAAGTTAGAGGAGCTTTCTGCGATAAACAGCGTGCTTGCGGCTCTCGAGGGAGTGGAAGTGACAAAAAATTTAGATATTGGTTCTAATAAAAAAATAACGAGTTTGCCGCGGGGAACCGTATTGGAGTACCTTTCTGCGTCAAATTGCGGACTGGAGGATTTACCGGACGATTTGATTGTGAACGAAACCATGTATATTGGCGGCTGTTCTGAAAGTGTAAAACAAAAAGCGCGCGAATTGTATTATCGGAGGAGAATTAGAAAACTCATTATGTAGATTTGTGAAATTAGGGGAAATTAAAAGTAATAATATGACCGAAAAAATAAAACCGGATTTTCAAAATTTGGAAACAATGGGAGTGAAAGCGAACTTGAGCAATGTTGAGCGAAAATATTTTGATAAGTTGAAAGCTGAGTTGAAGCAAATTCTCGGAGGAAAAACCCTGGAAGATATTGAAAGAACGCAGGATCTTGTTCTCGCGAGAAAAGCGAGCAAGAAAATGTCTCAGATTTTGGAATTTTTAAAAAGCAAGGAAATAAACGATGAAGAAATGAAAGAAAAATCTTATGAAGAATTGTTGGAATGGGCGCCCGATGATTTGGAAAAAGAAAATCCCGAA
>JAHIRY010000047.1 GCA_018818405.1 Patescibacteria group bacterium
AAGAAAATGTCTCAGATTTTGGAATTTTTGAAAAGCAAGGAAATAAACGATGAAGAAATGAAAGAAAAAGCTTATGAAGAATTGTTGGAATGGGCGCGCGATGATTTGGAAAAAGAAAATCCCGAAGAGTGGATTGAGGAGAAATTTGATTTGGATGAATTGCCGAGAATGAAAGTGAAAGGAGCAAAATTGGATTTAACTGGAACCGCAGTTTCATATTTGCCGGAAAATTTGGAGATTGAATCATTGATTATAAGAGGAACAAAAAATTTAAAAGCATTGCCGGTCGGAATCAGATTAAAGAAATTGGATGCTGCTGAAAGCGGATTGTTGACGCTGGAAGGAGTGGAAGTGACCATGGAATTAGATATTAATGGTAATAAGAAAATAATAAGTTTGCCGCGGGGAACAAAATTACAGACGCTTTATGCGGCGGAAAGCGCACTTTCTAATCTGGACGAAGTGGAAGTGACAAAAGTTTTAGGTATAAATAATAATAAGAAAATAAAGAGTCTGGCTAGAGGAACAAAATTGGAGAATCTTTATGCGTCTTATGATTCGCTTGCGACGCTTGCGGGAGTTGAAGTGACGGGGTATTTGAGTATACGCCACAATAAACAAATAAAAAGCTTGCCGGAAGGAATGAAAGTCGAGGTATTTGAAGCAGAAGAATGTGGTTTAGAAGATTTACCGGATGATTTGATTGTTTCCGGTGTGTTGACTGTCAAGGGTTGTTCGGATCGCGTAAAACGAAAAGCGCGCGAGCTGAAAGAGAGAGGTCAAATACAAGGGCTTGTTTTGTAGATTTGTGAAATTTGGAAAAATTAAAGATAAAATAATATGACCGAAAAAATAAAACCGGAAAATCAAAATCTCGAAACAATGGCAGTGAAAGCGAACTTGAATAAATTGGAGCGTGAATATTTTGATAAACTGAAAGCCGAGCTGCTGCAAATTCTCAACGGAAAGACGTTGGAAGACATTGAAAGAACGCAGGATCTTGTTCTCGCGAGAAAAGCGAGCAAGAAAATGGCGGAGATTTTGGAATTTTTGAAAAGCAAGGACATAAAAGATGAGGAAATGAAAGAAAAGTCTTATGAAGAATTGTTGGAATGGGCGCGCGATGATTTGAGAAAAGAAAATGCTGAGGAGTGGCTTGAGCAGATATTTGATTTGGATTCTCTTCCGCGAGTGAAAGTAAAAGGAGGCGAATTGAATTTGAGCAAAACTAAAGTTTCATATTTGCCGAAAAATTTGGAAGTTGAGTCATTAATAATGGTTTACACAAGAAATTTGATTACATTGCCTTACGGAATGAAACTGAAGGAGCTTTATGCGGCGTATAGCGAGATTTCAACATTAGCGGGCGTGGAAGTGACAAAAGTTTTAGGTATTGTGGGCAATAAAATTATAAGGCGGTTGCCGAGTGGAATGAAACTGGAAGAGCTTTACGCGGCGGAGAGTGAGCTTTCAACGCTTGAAGGAGTTGAGGTGACAAAAATTTTGCAAATTAGAGACAATCAAAATATAAAGAGATTGCCGAGTGAAATGAAACTGGATTATCTTTATGCATTGGAGAGCGGTTTGGAAGATTTGCCGGATGATTTGATTGTCAGCGAGAGACTGAATGTTCGCGGTTGTTCTGAGCGTGTAAAACAAAAAGCGCGCGAATTGACAGAGCGCGGTCAAATAGGAAAACTTGGTTTGTAGAATTATGAAGTTGTCTAAATATAAATGATAATAATATGACTGAACAAATGAAACCGGAGAATCAAAATTTAGAAACAATGGCGGTGAAAGCGAATCTGAGCAATGTTGAGCGCGAATATTTTGAAAAACTGAAAGCCGAGCTACTGCAAATTTTTGGCGGGAAAACGCTTGATGATATTGAGAGAACGCAGGATTTGGTTCTGGCGAGAAAAGTACACAAAAAAATGGGACAGATTTTGGAATTTTTGAAAAGCAAGGAAATAAATGATGAAGAGATGAAAGAAAAAGCGTATGAAGAATTGCTGGAATGGGCGAGGGATGATGTGGAAAAGGAAAATGCGGAGGAATGGATTGAGAGAACATTTGATTTGGCGGAATTTCCGAGAATGAAAGTAAAAGGAGGCGTTTTAGATTTAAGTAGAACTAATGTTTCATATTTGCCACGGTTTTTGGAGATGCGCGAATTGAATATTAGTTATACGCTAAATTTAACCAGATTGCCGGCTGGAATGGTTTGTGATGAACTTTTTGCCAGAAAGAGCGTGTTTGCGACATTGGAAAATATTTATGTTAGAAAGGTATTAAATATAGGTGGTAATAAAAAAATAAAAATATTGCCGGACGGTTTGGTTTTGCAAGACCTTTATGCAATGGATAGCGGTTTAGAGACTTTGCCGGATGATTTGATTGTTCATAGTGAATTGTGGGTTCGTGGTTGTGCTGACTCTGTAAAACAAAAAGCGCGTGAACTGCAAGCGCGCGGTCAAATCGAAAAACTTGCTTTGTAGATTTGTGAAGGAATGGATTTGATTCTGGTTAGTTTAAAAAGTTGTCCTCAATTAAATTGATGCGCAAAAATTTTTATTGTGGTATTATAATTGCAGGATTGCGTTTTTAAACAAAAATAAAAAGTCAGTATGAAATCATTTGAAGTCGTGACAATAGGCAGCGCGTTGAAAGACATCATGTTTCACAGTGATGATGTCGCGTTGGTTGCGGACAAGAAGAATTTGAAAAATTTTTTCAATATAGAAGCCGGCCGAAAATTTTCCATCAGCGATGTTTTTGTCAATTACGGCGGAGGCGCGACCAATGCGGCGGTCGGTCTTAATAATTTCGGCATTATAGTTTCTCCGATGATTATGCTGGGCGCGGATCAGGTGGGACAAGAATTTTACAGCTATTTGAAAAAAAATAAAATAAATACCGCGCTCATAGAAATTTTGAAAAAAGAAAAAACCGGTTTTTCCATCATTCTCTCGTCAAGCAAGACCAGGGAACATGTTGTTTTTTCTTTCAAGGGAGCGAGCGATTTTGTCAGGGCTCAGAATCTGGATGAATTCAAGACTGATTGGTTTTATGTTTCCGCATTGACAAACAAAAATTGGAAAGCTGAATTTGAAAAAATAACGCGGCAAGTAAAAAGAGGTTCTCGAATAGCTTGGAATCCCGGCTTATTGCAATTGAAAGATTACAAAACATTGTTGAAGTTTTTGCCGTTTGTGGAAATATTGATATTGAATTTGGAAGAAGCGGTTGATCTTGTCTCTCGATTGAATAAAAAAGCGAAAAAGTCGCAATTGAACAAGCCGGTTTATTTATTGAAAGAATTGAGCCGGTCGGGCGCGAAAAAAGTTGTGGTGACAAAAGGAAATAAAGGAGTTTTCGCAGTGGATGAGTTGGGACAATATCATTATTATCCGTCTGTGGCGGTAACGAAAAGAGTTGTTGACACAGTGGGCGCGGGCGATGCTTTTTCCTCGGGCTTGATCGCCGGAATGATTCGTTGGGAAAATTTTTCCCGAGCGCTTCAGCTCGGCATTCGCAACAGCGCTCATGTTTTGTACCGCGTCGGCGCGCAAAACGGATTGATGAAAATAAAATTGTAATTGATAAAGCGGCGGATTGCGCACTGCCGTTTTTTGTTTTGGTTGAATTGTGGTATTATGTATATAAGTTTGAAAAAATAAAAAAATTATCAATCAAAGGTGAAATTTTTTTGCCTTTAATTTATAATTTCAGATGAATTATATGCCAGAAATTAAGATTGAAGTATCCGCTCGACATGTGCATTTGACACAGCAAGATTTGGAACAATTGTTCGGGGAGAATTATGTTTTGCAGGTGGAAAAAGAATTATCACAGCCGGGACAGTTCGCCAGCACCGATGTTGTCACATTGGTCGGACCGAAAAGACAGCTCGAAAATGTGCGTGTCCTGGGTCCGTGCCGAGGCAACAGCCAAGTGGAAATTTCTAGGACCGACAGTTATTTTTTGGGCGTACAGGCGCCGATACGATTGTCAGGCAAGATTATCGGTTCAGGTTCAATAAAATTGGTCGGACCGGCGGGAGAAGTGGAATTGAAAGAAGGCGTGATTGTCGCCAAACGGCATATCCATCTGAATCCGACGCAAGCGCAAAAATTGAATGTCAGCAACGGACAAAATTTAAAAGTTGCCGTCGAAGGACAGAGAGCTTTGATTTTCGATCAGGTGGAAGTGCGCGTTAATGAGGAATTTGACGCGGCCATGCATGTTGACACAGATGAAGCGAATGCCGCCGGACTCGAGAGAGAAAGCGTTGGAATTATTATGGAATAATAATTTTGTAAATTAATCCGCGCGCAATATGTCGAAACATTATATATTGGTAATAAACGCCGGAAGTTCCAGTCTGAAATTTAAATTGTTTGATGAATTATTGCGGGAAAAAGCCGGTGGCATTGTCGAGCGAATCGGACTTTCCGGATCGTTTATGGATTTTAAATTCGGGAAAAGCGAAAAGAAAACAATGATTAGCGTGAAAAATCACACTGACGCGATCAAAGGACTTTTGCACGCGCTGGCGGAAAACCGAATTGATTTTTCTCTCATTAAAAAAATCGGGCATCGCGTGGTTCATGGCGGAGAAAAATTCATCAAGCCGACATTGCTCACGAAAAAAATTGTCGCTGAATTGAAAAATTACAACAAGCTGGCGCCGTTGCACAATCCGAATAATATCGCGGGCATTGAATCATGCATGAAAGTTTTGCCGCAAGCGAAGAACTTTGCCGTTTTTGATACTGCCTTTCATTCGACTTTGCCTGATTACGCTTATTTATATCCATTGCCTTATAGATTTTATGAAAAGCAATCCATACGGCGATATGGTTTTCACGGTATTTCCCATCAATATGTCGCTTTGCAAGCGGAAAAGAAATTGAAGAAGAAAAAAGCGAATTTAATTACTTGCCATTTGGGCAGCGGATGCAGTATTACTGCGATCAGCGCCGGAAAATCAGTTGACACTTCCATGGGATTCACTCCGCTCGAAGGATTGATGATGTCAACTCGAACCGGAGACATTGATCCGGCGATTGCGTTTTATTTGTTGAAAGAAGGAATGACTCCGAACGAAGTGAATGATTTATTCAATTTTCAATCAGGATTGAAAGGCGTTTCCGGATTGAAAGACATGCGCGACATTATGCTCGCCAGCGGATATAAAATTCGCGGATACAAAGCGAGCATCAAATTTTCCAATGAACAAAAATATTTGGCGCGATTGGCTTTGAAAATGTTTTTTTATCGAGTGATAAAATATATCGGAGCTTACGTGGCGATCCTGGGAAAAGTCGATGCCATTGTTTTTACCGCCGGAATAGGCGAGCGAAACAAAGATATCAGAGATTTGATTATGCGCGGTCTGCGAAATAAATACAAATCATTGGTGATCCCGACAAATGAAGAATTGATGATCGCTCGGTTGATCGCCAATAAATAAAAACATTTATTTAAAAAAATGTTCAAAAAATTTTTTAATAAATCAAGTTCAATAACTTCTGCCGCGGCTGTCATTGCCGCGGCAGGTTTGCTGAGCCGATTGCTCGGAGTTTTGCGCGATCGCGTATTGGCATCGAGATTCGGAGCGGGCGACGCGCTGGATATTTATTATGCGGCTTTTCAGTTTCCGGATTTGATTTTCAATTTGCTGATATTGGGCGCGCTGTCAGCCGGATTTATTCCGCTTTTTGTCGAATTGCTCAGAGATGAGGAAAAATTAAATTTTAAAGACAACCGGCCGGCTTGGAATTTTGTTAATAATATTTTGAATATTTTGGGCGTTTGTTTGATCGTGAGCGGAGCGCTTTTGGCGCTGTTCGCTCCTTTTCTGGTTTCAAAAATCGCGCCCGGTTTTTCTCCGGAAAAATTGGCCGCAACCGCGAACTTGACCAGATTGATGTTTTTGAGTCCCGTGCTTCTGGGTTTGAGCGCGGTATTCGGCGGAATTTTGCAATCATTCAAACGCTTTCTGGTTTTTTCGCTGGCGCCTGTCCTGTATAATTTGGGAATTATAATTGGAGCGCTTTTTTTCACTGACATTTGGGGAGTTTACGGCTTGGCGGCCGGCGTTATTTTGGGCGCGGCAATGCATTTGGCGGTGCAAATACCGGCGGCAAGAAATCTTGGCTGGCGGTACAAATTTGTCTGGCTGCCGACAAACAATAATTTTTTGAGATTATTGAAAATGACCGGTCCGCGCGTCTTGTCAATGGCAACCAATCAATTGAATTTGATAGTGATAACGATCTTGGCGTCAACTCTGACTGCCGGCAGTCTGGCGATTTTCAATCTGGCCAATAATTTGCAAAGTTTTCCGCTGGGAATTTTCGGAATTTCGTTTGCCGTGGCCGCTTTTCCGACTTTGTCGCAATATTTCGCCAAAAAAGATTTTCATGAATTCAATCGAATATTTATAAAAACTTTCAAGCAAATAATGTTTTTCATTATTCCTTTTTCCGTCGCGCTGATCATTCTCAGAATTCAAGTGGTGAGAATAATTTTGGGCTCGGGAAAATTCGATTGGAGCGATACTGTCTTGACTGCCAATTCTCTGGGAATTTTCGCCATGAGTTTGTTCGCGCAATCCCTCGTTCCTCTGCTGACAAGATCTTTTTACGCGGCGAAAAATACGCTCGTTCCGTTTATAATTTCTTTTGCGAGCGTGGCGGTGAATTTGATTTTAAGTTTGTATCTCATAAGAAAAATCGGAGTATTGGGTTTGGCAGTCGGTTTTTCGGTCGCGGCGATTGTTAATTTCGTTTTGTCGTTTGTAATGTTGAAAATAAAAATCGAGGAGATCGGACAGCAGGGAATTATCCGTTCATTGTTCAAAATTTCAGTCGCGTCTCTGGCAATGGGCGTTGTGATACAGCAAGTAAAATCTTGGATCGGCTCTTTTAGCGATTTGAATACTTTCGGAGAAATTTTAATGCAAGGCGCGTTCTCGGCGATTGCCGGCGCGATTGTTTTTTTGCTGGTCGGATATTTTTTGAAAATCGAAGAATTGTCGATATTGATCGCCAGTTTGCGCGCGAGATTATTGAAGCGCGTGCGCGTCAAAGACGAATCCATTATCGAGAAATAAAGGAACTGAAAATTATCAACTTCAATGTTGATGATTTTTTTTATGTGGATTTGGCGGACAATTTTTTTCTATTGATTTTTTGGTCAAAATAACATATTATGTGAGAAGGTTTTCGTGAACATGGAGCAAGGTAAACAATAGATTGTTTTCCTGCTTAATAATAAAATATGAATAATATAAGAAATTTTTGCATTATCGCGCACATTGACCACGGAAAGTCAACTTTGGCTGACCGTTTTTTGGAATTCACCGAAACAGTGGAAAAGCGGCACATGAAAGCTCAGCTTCTTGATTCCATGGATTTGGAGCGTGAAAGAGGGATTACAATCAAACTACAGCCTGTCCAAATGAACTATATGACTCGGATTTGTGAGAATAAGAATGAGTCAAAATTACTTTATGAGGATCTTACTTATAAAATAAGGGGAGCCGCTTTTAATGTTAAGAAAAATTTGGGGTTGGGGCATAAAGAAAAAATTTATCAGAAAGCGCTGGAAGCGGAATTCAAAAAACTCGGTTTGCTGTATGAAAGTGAAAAATCGATTGAAGTTTTTTACGATGACAAAAAAATCGGAGTTTACCGCCCCGATTTTATCATTGAAAACAAAGTAATCGTCGAACTGAAATCATTACCCTTTATCGGCGAAAGAGAAAATTCACAATGCCAATCCTACTTAAAAGGTTCTGAATACAAAGTTCTAGTATTAATCAATTTTTCAAAAACAGACGTCGAATTTAAACGATTCATTTACGATAGAGCGAGAAAGTCCGCGCAGTCCGCGAAGTCCGCATATATACTTAATTTGATAGATACGCCGGGTCATGTCGATTTCTCTTACGAGGTTTCCCGCTCGCTCGCGGCAGTCGAAGGCGCAATTCTCTTGGTTGACGCGGCGCAGGGCGTTCAGGCTCAGACTTTGGCGAATTTGTATTTGGCGATTGAGCAGGGATTGGAAATAATTCCGGTGATAAATAAAATCGATCTGCCGGCAGCTGATGTGGAAAAAGTTTCAACCGAATTGATAAATCTTATCGGCTGTAAAAAAGAAGAAATACTTTTGTGTTCAGCGAAAACAGGGCAGGGAATTGAGGCGATTTTGGACGCGGTGGTGGAGAAAGTTCCGCCGCCGAAAATCGAACCCGGCAAACCTTTGCGCGCTTTGATATTCGATTCTTTTTTCGATGAATACAAAGGAGTGGTCGCTTATGTCAGAATCGTTGACGGAGAGATTAAAAAAGGCGATAAAATATTGATTGTCGGAACTGACACTGAAGCGGAAGTTTTGGATGTGGGAATTTTAAAGCCGTCATTGGTCTCAACTCCGAAATTGGAAACCGGTGAAATCGGATTTGTTGTCAGCGGTTTGAAGGAAATTGAAAATTGCCGGGTGGGCGACACCATTACTTCGTACAGAGAACGGGGAAATATCGAGGTTTTACCCGGTTACAAACAAGCGACGCCAATGGTTTATGCGGGAATTTTTTGCAAAGAAGGCAATGAGTACGGCGATTTGAGAGAAGCGATCGGGAAATTGAAATTAAATGACGCGTCCTTGGTTTATGAACCGGAAAGTTCACCTGTTTTGGGTTTTGGTTTTCGTTGCGGATTTTTGGGAATGTTGCATTTGGAAATTTTTCAAGAACGATTACGCCGGGAATTTGATTTGGATTTGGTTGTGACTGTTCCGAGCGTTGCCTACAAGGTTGTGTTGAAGCCGGGAAGTTCCATAGAACCGCAGATCAGGAAGGAGCAGATTGTGGCTGATGACGCGTACATTATAAAAAATCCCAATGAATTTCCGGACATGAGTCAGATCGATCACATGGAAGAGCCGATCATGAATGTTGATATTGTCAGTCCAAAGGATTATCTGGGAAATATCATGAGTTTGGTGCAGGAAAATCGCGGTGAATATTTGAACACGGAATTTATCGATCCCACGCGCGTGATTTTGCATTACCGCATGCCGCTCGCAATGTTGATCGTTGATTTTTATGACAAATTGAAAACAGTCAGCTCGGGTTATGCGTCGATGAATTATGATTTTTTCGGTTATGCGCGCGCTGAATTGATAAAAATGGATATTCTGGTTGCCGATGAAATGGTGGAAGCTTTTTCCACGATTATTTACAAGGACATGGCATTTCAAATCGGAAAGAAAATAGTGCAAAATTTAAAAGATACAATTCCAAAACAACAGTTCGTGGTAAAATTGCAGGCAGCCATCGGCGGAAAAATAATCGCGGCGGAAAGAATTTCCGCTTTGCGCAAAGATGTGACAGCGAAATTATACGGCGGAGATTGGACGAGACGGCAGAAATTATTGGAAAAGCAGAAAAAGGGAAAAAAGAAAATGATGGCGTTCGGAAAAGGCAAAGTGAATATTCCGCCGGAAGCGTTTCTTGCGGTGATTAAACGGTGATTCGCAATTTTTACGTAGAGGCGGGTTGCACCCGCCTGCCATTTCGGATTAATTAAAAAATAAATGTAAAAATTCCTAATGTTGCGATTAATATTGTTTGATTAAAATAAAAAATGCGGCCGATTGATTCGTCAATCGGCCGTTTTGTTTCTAGCGGTTCATCTCGAGCGCCTTGCGCAAGATGCTGAAATTTTTTGAAAAGTATCGTCCGAGGATTTCCGCTTTTTTCATGATCAGCTTCAGGTTTTTTTCTTCCGCATCTTCATTTTTTTGTGAGGGTTTGTTTCGATTCTTCGCGTCGTCTTCCTCTTCTTTTGTCATCAATGACAGCTGGAAGAGCTGAGTTAGAATCAAATAGCAAAGTCTTTGAATTTGCGCTTTTTCCGCAGCCGGATTTAGCGTATTTCTGAGATAAAGATCAAATTCTTGAAGTGTGTCAGAAATGTGCTCGCCATGTTTTTGCATGGTGTCAATCAGAAGTAAAGCAGATTCAGCATCTTCAATGTACAAATTCAGCCCTCCTCGCTGCTTGGCTTCCATGAAGCTAAGTATCAGTAGTTGCATTCCTTCTTCAAAAATGCGTTTGTTTCCGACCACGAAAAAGTATGTTGCCCCGCTCCAACCGTCGTTATGGCGCGCCCCATCTTTCTTTACCCAGTTTTCCAACTTGCGGCCTTCTTTTACAGATGGATAATCCATGGTCGACCTCCTTTTGCCGGACTGCAACCTGATATAGAAATCTAACAAAAAACAAAGTTTCCGTCAAGAGAAGCCTTGTTTTTGCGATAATAAAGTTTGTTGGCGATCTAGAAAATAAAACTCATTGTCCAGAAAACCATGGAAATGATGATAATGACAACTGTCACTGTCCACACGAATTTTTGAGCCTTTTTCATAATAAGTGTAAAATGGTTATTAGTTTATTGGCTGCAGATTTAAAGCTGATAAGCGCGCTCAGTTAAAGGTTAACAAGTCGCTTATGGAAAAAAAATGGAAATTAAATGAATCGGCGCCGTCAGAGTTTATCGAACTATTCAATGGATTGCATCCTTTGGTTGCACAATTATTATATAACAGAGGAATACAAAATCAAACCGAAGCGGAATTTTTTTTCAATCCTGATTATGAATCTTTGCATGATCCTTTTTTGTTCAGGGACATGAAAAAAGCGGTTGACAGAATTTGGCTGGCGATTGAAAATAAAGAAAAGATAATTATTCACGGCGATTATGATGCTGACGGCGTAACCAGCGCGGCCATTCTTTTCAAAACATTGAAATTTCTTCAGGCTGATGTCAGTGCGTTTATTCCTCATCGCGAATTGGATGGCTATGGATTGAAAATGGAAAATGTCGAGCGGTTCGCGCTCGAGGGTTGTAAATTGTTGATTACGGTTGATTGCGGCATTACCAATGTGGATGAAATTAAATTTTTGAATGAAGCGAGCGTTGATGTAATTGTCACGGATCATCATGAACCATTGGAAATTTTGCCGTCAGCGTTCGCGATCATTGACGCGAAAACGCAAGACAGCGGTTATCCGTTTCGGGATTTGTCCGGCGCAGGAGTCGCGTTCAAAGTCGTGCAAGGATTGTTGCATGATCAAGAGAAAACCGCGCCGTATTTTACTTCAACAACGCCGGATAATTTCAAGAAATGGCTGCTCGATATTGTGGCGATCGGAACAGTGGCTGATGTTATGCCGTTGATTGATGAAAACAGGATTTTGGTGAAATGGGGATTGGTTGTTCTCGGAAAAACAAGAAATTCGGGTTTGCAAAAACTTTTGGAAATGATCGGAAACAAAAAAATCGATTCTTTTACCATCGGTTTTCAAATCGCGCCTCGTTTAAATGCGGCCGGACGAATGAAGCACGCGAAGGCGGCTTTTGATTTGTTGACAGCGGAAGATCCGATTCGCGCTGGAGAATTGGCGGAGGAATTGCAAAAAAATAATGAAACCCGCCAGAAGATGACAGAAAGCGCGGTGGAACAAGCTCGCCAACAAATTTCTTTGATTGCTGAGGAACAAAATTTTTTATTTGCATTTGATCCTGTCTGGGAAGCGGGATTGGTCGGACTCATTGCCGGCCGGCTTTGCGATGAATTTTGCCGGCCGATAATAGTAATGACCGAGAGTCAAGGGAGAATTATCGGTTCCGGCAGGAGCGTCGAAGGTTTTAACATCACGCAGAGTTTGACGACGGTAAAGCAATTTTTGGCGCGGTTCGGCGGGCACAGTCAGGCCTGCGGTTTTACGCTGGTTGATATGAATTTGCTCGAGGAATTTAAAATGGAAATGTTAAAGCAAAGCGAAGCTGAATTGGAAAAATTGGAATTTGCTTTGAATCTGGAAATTGACGCTGAAATTGAATTGAACAATATTGATCTGGAATTGATAAAAATGATGAGTTTGCTGGAGCCGTATGGCGAAGGAAATGAAAAACCGCTTTTCCTGATTTCCAATTTGCAGATAGTTTCCTTTGACGCGCTGGGAATCCAATCTCAGCATTTGCGATTGAATGTGAGGCAGAACGGCCCGCGGGTTTACAAAATGATGTGGTTCGGCCGGGCGCAGAAAGTTTTGAATCTTCTTCATGCGGGTGATACAATTGAAGCGATAGTGGAGCTGGGGATAAATGAATGGAACGGAAGATGCGAACCCGAAGCCCGCATAGTGGATTTGAAACTTTGAATCGAAAATAATTGAAACAACATAACATCTAATAATTATATGACTGAACAAATTAAACCGGAATCGCAAAATCTCGAATCACTTGCAGTGAAAGCGAACTTGAGCAATGCTGAGCGAGAATATTTTGATAAACTGAAAGCTGAGTTGAAAGAAATTCTCGGCGGGAAAACGCTTGATGATATTGAAAGAACGCAGGATCTTGTTCTTGCGAGAAGAGTCAATAAAAAAATGGGGCAGATTTTATCATTTTTGAAAAGCAAGGAAGTTGAAACAAAAGAATTGATAATAAAAGACGCGAAAAATCCGTTTGCGGAAGCGTTCGAAGACGGCGGAGCGGACGCGCCGGAGGAGATTAAGTATGAATTGAATTTTGAAGAACTGGCGGATATGAATGCGAAAGTTTATGAATCTTGCGGATTGCCTGAGTGGGCGGAAGATGTGAGAAAGGCGCAGGAAAAATTGGGAAAAATGAGTTTGGAAAAATTGGAAATAATTAAACAAGAAATAAAGGAAGGCGCGATTCCGATCATAATGCCGGGAAAGCGAGTAATGCTGGAAACAACACTAAAACAGATAAAGATGCTTCGGCCGAAATTCAAAAATTTAAATAAAGAAGAAGAATTGGCGGATGAATCATCTCTTGTGGGCGAGCACCTCAATCAGTTGATAAATGAGAGAAATGAATTATTGGTGTCAGATATTCCCGAAAAACCATATATTCTCCTCACGAGGCCGACGCAAAAATCGGAAATAAGAAACAAAACAGTGGCACAGCAGATAGCGGCGCTCGAGGCGCTAAATGAAAATCGAACAGGGGAAAGCAAAATATATGCGATGAATCCGCATGAATACGCCGCGACGCAGACGGTTCGTTCGGAGTTGATTTTTAAAAGAGGTGAAGAGACTGATGTTGAATTGGTGCAAATCAAGCCGATGGACTTTATAGGCGAGACATGGACGCGTTTTGTTTCTTTGCCTGTTTTTTCCGGCGCCGTTCCGTTTGGTTTTTGGGCTCAGGATGATAGTCGGTTGGTTTTCGTCAATTTCAGTGTCGATGCTTACGCCAGGGCGGGCGTTCGTCTCTCGGTGAGGGTGGTATTTTAGTCTTAATTTTAGGATTTGATTTTGATTGGGTCGTAAGTCTTAATCTTCGTTCGTCGGTTTGCAAAATTTGAAGAAAATAAAAAAAATAATATGACCGAACAAATAAAATCGGAAGCTCAAAATTTCGAATCAATGGCAGTGAAAGCGAACTTGAGTAATGTTGAGCGAGAATATTTTGAGAAGTTGAAAGCCGAGTTGAAGCAAATTCTCGGAGGAAAAACGCTTGAAGATATTGAAAAAACACAGAATCTTGTTCTTGCGAGAAAAGCGAGCGGGAAAATGGCACGGATTTTGGAGTTTTTGAAAAGCAAGGAAATAAATGATGAGGAGATGGAAGAGCGGAGAGAGAAAGAAAAAGCGTATGAAGAATTGCTAGTGTGGGCGCGCGATGATTTTGGAAGAGAAGATGCCGAAGAATGGATAGAGAAAACATTTGATTTGGATGAGTTGCCAATAGTGAAAGTGAGAAGGACTAAGTTGGATTTATCTGGAACCGCGGTTTCATATTTACCCGGGAAGTTGCAAGTTGATTCATTGGACATAAGCGAAACGAAAAATCTGGCGGCTTTACCTGATGGAATCAAACTGAAAAAGTTAGATGCTTCAGGCAGTGAACTCGCTACATTGGATGGAGTGGAAGTGACAATAAGTATAAATATTTGTTTTAATAATAAAATAAAGAGTTTGCCGCAAGGAACAAGTGTGGAGAAGCTCCAGGCCACACATTCTGCTCTTTCAACATTGGAGGGAGTGGAAGTGACAAAATTTTTAAATATTATCAGTAATCGAAATATAGAGAGTTTGAAGAAAGGAACAAAATTGGAGCAGCTTCATGCTGAGGGTCGTTCTCTTTCAACTTTGGAGGGAGTGGAAGTGACGAAAGTTTTAAATATTAATTATAATGAAAAAATAGCGAGTTTGCCGAAAGGAACAAAGTTGGAGGCGCTTTATGCGGCAGAGGGCGCTCTTTCAACCCTTGAGGGAGTGGAAATTGCGAAAATTTTAAATATAAAGGGCAATAAAAATATAAAGAGTTTGCCGAGCGGGATAAACTTGGAGGAGCTTAATGCGTCAAATTGCGCGCTGGAGGATTTACCGAATGATTTGATTGTGAGTGGCACTTTGTTGATTAGCGGCTGTTCGGAAACCGTAAAACAAAAAGCGCGCGAGCTTTATGAAAAAGGTCAAATAGGAACACTTGCATTGTAGGTTTTTAATCATGGAAATAATAATATTCAACTATGAAATTAATTGTCTATACGGACGGCGGAGCGCGGGGCAATCCCGGACCGGCGGCGATCGGCGTGGTTATCAGGGATTCTTCGGGAAAAATAATTAAAAAAGAAAAACGTTGCATCGGAGATGCGACGAATAATTTCGCGGAATATCAGGCGGTTATTCACGCGCTGGAACACGCGAAAGAACTTGGCGGAACCGAATTGGAATTTTTTCTTGACTCGGAATTGGTGGTAAAACAGTTGAACGGAGAATACCGAGTGCGAGACGCCGGGCTGGCGGCGCAATTTTTAAAATTGCACAATCTGCGGACGCAATTCAAGAAAACAACATTTAAGCATGTCCGCCGAGAGAATAATAAAGAAGCGGACGCGCTGGTGAATGAAGCGCTGGATAAAAGATAATTTTTCAATAAAAAAAGTATGAACGCAAAACAATTATATCAACAACTTGAAAAAGATTTTATTACTCCGGAAATGTTCGATGAATGGGCGCAGTATATGGATGATGTCGCTGATTTTCTTTGCGATAATTTCCGGAAAAGATCAATGGGATTGGTTTGCGATTTTTCCGAGGAGATAAACAGAGTTTACACTGCGGTTTTCCCGACAAAAGAAGTGATGCAAAAAATTTTGAATGACAATTCGCAAGACGCGATGCTTTTTGTTCATCATCCGTCGATCTGGGATATTAGAAAAGCGCCGGATGTTTTTCAGCAAATGGATAGGGATCTGTTGCAACAATTCAAGGATCAACGAATTTCAATTTTTAATTTTCATGTTCCGCTGGATAATTTCGGAAAATATTCAACCGGAGCGACTTTGGCAAAAGCGCTGGACATAAAAGCGGAGAAACCTTTTGCGCCTTATTGCGGAGGATTGAGCGGAGTGCTAGGAAAATCGGATTTGTCCACGGTTCAAGAGTTTGGAAAAAAATTTCAGGAGGCTGTCGGACATGAAGTCGGTTTTTATAATTACGGAGATGATGAAATTAAAAATAATATTGTCGCCATCATCGCCGGCGGAGGAAATGATGTTGTTATGTTGGATGAAGTCGCAAAAGCGGGCGTGAATGTTTTTGTCACCGGCATTAGCGCGAAAACCGAGCATTCCGCAGGAGCGCATGAATTCGCGAAACAAAATCGAATAAATATTTTCGGCGGCACTCATTATTCCACTGAAAAATTCGCTTGCATTTCAATGGTTGATTATTTTGAGAAGTTGAATTTGCCGTCCGACTTTATCGAAGGCGAAGCGGTTATGGAGGATTTGTAAAGATTGGAGATATTGAAGAATTTGCTATTAAAGATTTTCGGTTCGCTCGATCGGAAATCTTTTTTCAATTTTAAATAACGCGAAAAAATAAAAGTTTGGATTTGTGATATAATGAAAGTGAATTTATGCACAGGAAAATAATCGCGGGATTGATAATTTTGATTTTGGCGGCAAGTTGTTTTGTCGCTTTTAGCTATTTGAATGTTTCCGCCGCCAAGAATCACAAGATTAACGGCTGGGCTTGGTCGGAAAATATCGGCTGGGTTTCTTTGAATTGCTACAATCAAGGAATTTCAAACAAATGCGCCAATTCCGATTATGGCATTGATTATGACAAAAATTCCGGAGAAATATCCGGCTGGGGATATTCGGAAAACGGCGGCTGGCTTTGTTTCGGTTCAGCCTGCGAAGACGCGGGATTGGCGAAAAGTCCTGACAATGAAAAGCCGAGCGCGAAAATCAATGAAAACGGAATGATTTCCGGATGGGCGAATTGGACGGTTTTAAATGAAAATGGCTGGTTGAAATTGAGGGGAGAAAGAAAAGAAATTTCCGGATCAAAAGCGGATTGCAAAAATTGCGCGAGATTGAAAGATGATTCGGCGGAAACTTGCGGCTTTTGTTTTGCGCGGGAAGATTTCGGCGGAAGCGCTGAGATTTGTTCCGCTTGCGGTAATTGCGAAAATAATGTTTGCGAGAGTTGCGCTGACTGTTATTCTTTCGGCGTTGCGGTTGATTTTGCCAAAAATGTTCTGCTCGGCTGGGGCTGGAACGGCGATGCTGACAATACGGGATTCGGCTGGCTGAAATTTCATCCGGAACAGGATAAATCAAAAATCAATCCGCCGTATTTGCAAACAATCGGCGGAGATATTTACTCTGCCGAAGGAATCGGTTCATTGTATCAGCCGACAGCGCCGGCCGGAAAATACAATGCGACTTATTTATTGCAAAGCAATGGCGCGATCGTTCATTTTTCATCCGAATGCGAGGAGACTGGCGATTGCGAGCCGAGCTCCGGCTGGATCGATGAAAATGCGGACGCATTTGAAATTCCCAGGCAAGAAAATCAATATTACGGCAGTCTGGGCTCGATTGATTTGAAAGGAATATTCGCCGGTCAATATGGAAAAGTGAAAAATATAAACAATCAAGCGGAAATCGATAGCGTGTTGAATCGAAATATTTATTTTTCCGATCATGATCTGGAAGTCTCGGACAAAGTTTTTCAGAACGGCAACGGAGAATCGAGCGGAGCGGGCACGATTATTGTTCGCGGGGATTTGCGAATAACCGGAAATGTTTCTTATTCGCCCGCGCAGTTTCAAAAAATAAAAAATTTGGCGTCAGTCGGCTGGTTGGTTTTGAAAAATGAAGACGGAACGGGCGGAAATGTTTACATTGATCCGGAAGTGGAGCGATTCGTCGGATTTGTTTTTGCGGAAAATACTTTTTATACGGGAACAAATTCAAATAATGACAAACAATTGTTTGTTTCCGGCGCGCTCGCGGCGCGAAAATTCGAATTTCAGCGAAATTTCATGGATCTCAGCCGGGAAGAACCGGCGGAATTAATCATTTATGACGGACGAGCGTTGGCGAATTCGCCGGCCGGATTTGCGGATATTGGAAAGGCGTTGCCGATTTGGGAATAATGATATGCGTTGCGATAAATTATGACGCATCACACGGCGAATCACGACGCACCACGCGGTGTGGAGACGCATTTCAATGCGTCTTTACGCCGCGGAATGCGAAATTCGTTCATTCGTGCGTTTCGTTTAAATCAAACGCGTTGTAATTGCGACGAATAACGAAAATATTTTGTAAAGACGCATGGCCATGCGTCTTTACAAAATATTTTAGTTATTCGTCCGTCCGCGCGATTCGTTTGCTTGGGGATAAATAAAACGACTTTGATTGGGAAAAATGGTATAATAAACTTGAATAATTGGATTATTCATCGTTAATTTATTTTAAATAATATAAACGCCGCAATCGTTGTGAAGGTTTTGAATGTTGCCCCTCCGGCAGGAGCAAAAAAAATCGTTAGTCATTAATATAATTTTCAATATTAAAAACAATAAAATATGGCTTTATTTACAGGACAAAAAGGCGGTGAGAACAGTTTCCTCGGTATTGATATCGGCGGAAGCAGCATCAAAATGGTGGAATTGGCGAACAACAACAACCGCGCTCAGCTCGTCACCTACGGATATTTGGAAAGATCTCTGTCAGGTGATGTGAAATTGATTGATGAACCGGATAAAACATCGGAATTGATCAAAAAAATCGCGCAGCAAAGCAGGGTTGTGACGAAAAAGGCCATTACCGCTCTGCCGGCGGCTGCCGTATTTACCGCCATCATTTCTCTGCCGGAAATCGCGAGAAAAGATTTGTCGTCAACGAAAAAAATAACCGCGGCCGTCGAATGGGAAGCGAAAAAAGTTTTGCCGTTGCCATTGGAAGAAATGATTTTGGATTGGAAAGTTCTGGGTTCCGAAGATCTGATGACAAAGGCCGGAAGCGGAGAGGAAAAAGTAAAGCATCTGCAAATTTTGTTGACCGGCGCGGCCAAAGAAGTGGTGCAAAAATTTATTGATATTTTCAAAAAAGCGGGTTTGAATCTGATCAGTCTGGAAACAGAATCATTCGCGCTCGCGCGTTCTCTGGTCGGAAAAGACAAATCTGTTGTCGCATTGGTTGATATCGGCGCGGTCAATACCGACATTGCGATTATTGAAAATTCCATTCCATTGCTGTCGCGCAGTTTGGGCGTAGGCGGTTTGGAAATTTCAAAAGGAATCGCCAATACATTGAAAATAACTCTCGAACAGGCGGAGCAATTCAAACGCGATCTGGAGAGCAATATCGGCGAGCTCGCACCCGGCGAAACTCTGCCTCCGGTGATCGAACGGCCGATGCAGGCGATTTTGAATGAAGTGCAATATACGATTAATTTTTATTTGGAACAGCCTGACAACAAAAATAAAAAAATTGAGAGAGTGATTTTATCCGGCGGTTCGGCGAAATTGTACAATCTGTCGAAATATTTTACCGAGAAATTGAATATTAGAACTTTTGTGGGCAATCCGTGGGCGCGCGTAATTTATCCGGAAGAATTGCAGCCCGCTCTCGATTCGGTCGGACAGAGATTGTCCACGGCCATCGGCTTGGCAATGCGCGATATCGAATAAAAAATAAAAATAAAATTTCATGTCAAACGGCGTCAGCTTGCTTCCGCAAGAATACAAAGACAAGGAAAATGCGGAAAAGATAAAAGCAAAGGGAACCCGGCCTTTGCCGAGTTTTAAATTGCATCAGCCGGAGGAAATGGAAAAAACAGCGGTTGAAGACAATATTGAAAAAGAACTTGGCGATGAAATAACATTCGGCGTGGAAATTCCGGCGGAAAAGCCGGCAGCGGCTCCGCCGAAACCGATAATTGAACAAAAGCCGGTTCAGCCGATTGCTCCGCCAAAACCGTTGATTGAACATAAACCGGTTCAGCCGATTATTCCGCCGCGACCGCCGATTGAACGCAAACCGATTCCGCTGAAACCGGCGGTTGAAGTTAAACCGCCGCAACCGGTTGAACGCAAGCCGATTGCGCCAAAGCCGATAATGGAAAAAAAACCGGTTCAGCCGAAAGAAAAAATTCCTTTTCGCCTGCATATTCCGGAAATACAAAAAGAAGAAAGATTGCAAGGAACGAGAGTGATAAAAGAAAACAGCGATAAATTCGAAGAAATCGAAAAACCGCCGACAGTAATGGAATATTTGCGGAAAAAGCCGATTGTTCCGGTCGGAGAAGCGGGCGCTGAAGTGAACTTGATTTCAGCGAATTTCGAACAAACATTGAACAAAAATTTCTGGGAGAAATTAAAATCTTTGTTAACAATAGTTTTGATATTGGTGATTTTGTTTGCCGCCGGATTTGTCGGAATAAAAATTTACAAAATGCAGCTGCTCGATCAAGAGTCAGCCTTGAAACAGTCGGTCAAGGAATTGGAAAATGAATTGGTTTCATTCAATGACGAGCAATCGCAAGCCGAAAGGCTGAGAAAGCGAGCAATGGCGCTCGAAGAATTGCTGAACTCTCATGTTTATTGGACGAAAATTTTTGACGCGCTCGAGCATAATACTGCGGAAAATGTTTTGTACACGAATTTTGTGGCGGAAGACAGCGGACGGATTTTGCTTTCAGCTGTCGGAAATAAATATAGCGACGCGGCGGAGCAGCTTTATTTGTTTGAGAATGCTGATTTTGCGCAGTCGGTGGAAATTAATTCAGTGACAATGATGCAACCGGAAACAGCGGAAACGCCGATATCGCAAGAAGCGCCGGAAACGCAAGTGCAGTTCGCGATTTCTCTGATGTTAAAAGACAAAAGCCTCATAAAATAATTATGGCTGATAATGCGATGGAAAATAAATTGAATCTCAAGAGCGCGCCGATAAATTCAGCGGCCGTCAAAAAAAGCTCGAAAAAAAAGAGCGCTTTTTCGGCAAACGCGGAAATTTTCATAAAGATGTATCAGCCCATAGTGTTGATTGTTTTTCTGGTTCTGATAATTGTCGGCGCGTTTCTGCTTGTCATGTTTTACGGCAATGACATAACCGCGCTGAGAGAAGAAAATCAACGGCAGGAAAAAATATTGGAAACAAAGCGGCAGGAATTGGACAAATTGAAAGCGGTGAAAATCGATCCCGAGGCGATGGCCGCCACCGGGCAGAAAATATTGGAAATTTTGCCGCAGGAAAAAGATTTGCCTGATATTTTTTTGCAATTGGAAGCGATGGCGGAAAAAAACAATTTGTTCATGAATATGATCAATGTGGCTGAGGATGCGGCAATGGAAACGGAAGAAGGCGCGCCCGCGAAAATAAAGAAGTTGAATTTAAATATGAATCTGAGCGGAGGAGATTATTTTACTTTGAAAAGTTATTTGAATGATATGGAAAAAAATTTGCGGCTGATGGATGTGCAGTCAATCGTTTATTCGCCTGAATCAAAAACTTTCAATCTGAGCGTTAACACATATTATTTGGAACCGTAAGAGAAATATGGGGAAAAAAAGCGCAACAACTTTAATTATATTTATTTTCGCGATAGTAATCGGTCTGATTCTCTCTGACTTGTTTTATTTTCGGCGCGCGGATGAAATTTCGAACGGAGTTGACGCCAGTTCTCTCCTGGTCGCGGGAAATCAAAAAGGATTTCAGCAAATTGAAGAAAAACTTTCAGCCAATGATGTTTATAGAAGTTTGGAAAAATTCGGCGATTGGCCGTTGAAAATAGAACCGATTGAAAAAGAAAATCCGTTTGTATCAGCTAAAACGAATATTGAATAATGATAACAAAAAATCAAACAAAATTATTGGAATTTTTGCAGAAGAGAGAAATAATTCGCGAGCCGCAAGCGCAGGAAATGAAGGAATTGTTAAATACGGTGGAAGAAAAAAATATCCGCCAAGTTTTGGTTAACGGCGGATTTGTCGATGCGGAAAAATTGGCTGAAATGGAATCTGAATTTTGGAGCATTCCGTATGTCAATCTATTGAAAGAACAAATAGATGAAGCGGCTCTGATTACTTTGCCGTTGAATCTGGCTGAACAGCATTTTTCGATTTGTTTTGCCAAGGATGGAAAAAATTTGAAAATAGCTTTGTCCGATCCTGATGATTACAATGCGCGGGAATCAATTGATTTTTGGGCCGCGGGAAAAGGATTTGATGTCAGTTATTATCTGTGCTCCGTTCCCGGCTGGCAGCAAGCCATTCGAAAGTATCAAGCGTTCGGAGAGGAAGTGAAAACGGTTTTGACTGAAGTGGAAAAAGAAAAAGAATTGGAAGAGATTGAAGCCGGACCGGTGTCAACCGAAAAAATCGAAGAAGTCATTCGCAGCGCGCCGGTGTCAAAAATAGTTGCCATGATCGTGAAGCACGCGATAGAAAGTCGCGCGTCTGATATTCACATTGAACCTTACGGCAAGGCCGGACGCGTCAGATTTCGCATTGACGGCGTCTTGCAAACTGTTTTAACTTTGCCGGCTTACATTTACGATTCGGTTATTTCGAGAATTAAAGTTTTGTCTGATCTGAAAATCGATGAAACGCGAATTCCGCAAGACGGACGATTTAAATATGAAGCGCCGGGAATTCATTTTGATTTGCGCGTTTCCATCATGCCTCTCTCGGGAAGAGAAAAAGCGACTTTGCGTTTGCTCGATACGTCAGGAAAAACCTTGACGCTGGAACAGCTGGGATTCAGCCTCGTTATTCGGGAAATTATCGATGAAGCGTTGAAACAAACATTCGGCATGATATTGGTGACCGGTCCGACCGGATCGGGAAAATCAACCACTTTGTCATCGCTTTTGAGCAAGATGAACAAGGAAGGCGTAAATATCGCGACACTGGAAGATCCGATAGAATATAATTTGTCCGGAGTAAATCAATCTCAAATTCGTCCTGATGTTAAATTCACTTTTGCGTCGGGTTTGCGCGCTTTGATGCGCCAAGATCCTGATATTATCATGGTCGGCGAAATTCGCGACAGCGAAACAGCGGAAATGGCGGTGCATGCGGCCTTGACCGGACATTTGTTGTTTTCCACTTTGCATACCAATGATTCTGTCGGTTCGATTCCCCGATTGATTGACATGAAAGTCGAGCCGTTTTTGCTGTCATCAACCATTAATTTGATCATCGCACAGAGATTGAGCCGCCGTATTTGTTCAAAGTGCAAAGAATCTTATGAAATTCCGGCTGATACGGCGGAGAAAATCAGAAATGAATTATTGAAAGTTCCGGCAAAGAGTTTGCCTGAAGGAATTGATCTGCATGCTGATAAATTTCTGGGATATCGCGGAAAAGGCTGTCCGGCGTGCAAGGAAACCGGCTATTCCGGCAGAGTTGTAATTGCCGAAGCATTGCCGATTACAGAGAAAATGCGAGTGATAATCGCCGAAGGAATGAAACACGCGGAAATGAAAGAGGAATTGGAGCAGATCGGAATGGTGACTTTGTTGCAAGACGGATTGTTGAAAGTTCTGCAAGGAATTACAACGCTGGAAGAAGTTTTTCGCGTGAGCAAGGAAGTGGAAGAAGAATAAAAAGTTTTCATTATGCCAATATATAATTTTCGCGCGAAAAAGGTTGATGAAGAAGAATTCATCGAAGGTTCGGTAGAAGCTGAATCGGAAAGTTTGGCGTCGGAAATTTTGGAGGAAAGGGGATTGATTGTTCTTTCCATTGAACAAAAGAAAAAAAATTTGTTTGAGTTGGATTTTCTCGAGCGGGTGAATACAAAAGATTTGGTTATTTTCGCCCGACAATTGTCAGTGATGATTTCCGCCCAGGTTCCGTTGGTTCAGTCATTGAAAGATATTGTGAAACAGGATATAAACAAAAAATTGAAAAGAGTGGTGGCTGAAGTGGCGACAGAGGTGGAAGGCGGAATAAAATTTTCCGAAGCATTGGCTCGGCATTCGAAATTTTTTGACAATTTTTTCGTGAATATCGTGCGTTCCGGAGAATCTTCCGGCCGGTTGGAAGAAGTGCTGATGTATTTGGCTGATCAGCTGGAAAAAGATTATGAAATGAAAGGCAAGATCAAAGGCGCGATGATTTACCCTGCTTTCATTGTTTCGGGAATGATGGTGCTCGGAATTTTTGTCATGGTTTTTATTATTCCGAAAATGACGGAAATGCTGGCGCAGACCGGAGCGGAATTGCCATTGTCCACGAGAATATTGAAAGGACTGAGCGATTTTCTGGTTCAATACGGCTGGATGCTTTTGATGTTTGCCATAATTTTTGCGGTAATTGCGAGGATGGTGATAAAAACCGAGTCAGGCAGGAGGAGCGTTGATTTGTTGAAATTGAATCTGCCGATTTTCGGAAAATTGAATCAATACATTTTGGTGATTCGTTTTGTCCGCGGATTGCGCACTTTACTGCTCGGCGGTGTGGACATTGTGGAAGCGTTGAATATTACGGCCGCGCTGGTGGACAATTTGATTTATCGCGATTTGATATTGGAAGCGGTGAGCGTAATTGAAGACGGCGGATCAATGTCGGAAACATTTGAAAAAAGCAAATATGTGCCGAAAATCGTTTCGCAGATGCTCAGAACCGGAGAAGAAACAGGAAAAGTTGATATGGTTTTGGAAAAGATCAGCCAGTTTTATTCGCGGGAAGTGGACAGTCTGATCGGCAATTTGATGGCGCTCATGGAACCGATAATTATGGTTGTGCTGGGCGTAGCGGTCGGCGTGATGATCGCGGCTGTTGTCATGCCAATGTATCAAGTTTCGACAAATATGTGATAAAATATATTTATTAAATATTAATTAATCGAAAAAAATTATGAAAAAAATCAAAGGTTTCACCTTAGTGGAATTGCTGGTGGTAATCGGTATTATCGGATTATTGTCAGCGCTCGCAGTCGTTTCTCTGGGGAATATCAGAGAAAAAGGACGCGATACGAAGCGCATCAGCGATGTTGACACTTTGAAAACAGCGCTCGAATTGGTCAACAGCGAACAAGGCACTTACAATTTGGGTTGCAAGGCGGGAACAGCTGTCAGCGCTTGCACCGGCGGAAATTTGGAAGAACAATTGCCGGCAATCAAAAATATAAAAGATCCGTCAGGCACGACGAGTTGCGGCACTGATTGCACCAAGCCTTGCGATTATGCTTTTGCTCAATTGAGCGACACGAGTTATGAAGTTAGATTTTATTTGGAAAAAGGCGCCGGCATTTACAAGGATCCGGGCTGCTATGCGCTGACTCCAAAGGGAATTGAGCGAACAAAATAGGATTGATTAAAAATAAATATAAGATTATGCGGAAAAATCAACGAGGTTTTTCACTGGTGGAAATATTAATAGTTCTGGCGATCATCGGTTTGATATTGACTGTTTTTGTTTTTGCGCTCAATGCGAACCAAAAGGATGTCAGAGATTTGAAGCGCGCGGGCGATATTCAGTCTTTGCGAACCGCTATGGCATTGTTAAAGAATGAAACCGGTTTCTATGAACGCGCTTATTGCGATTTGGGGGCAGTGAATTTGTGCAGTCAAAAACAAGATTCGGAAATGGCGCGATTTATTCCGCAATTGCAAACAATGGTTGATCCGAGCGGATCGCTGACGAGTTGCGCTGACAAAGCGGCTTGCGAATCGAGCGATTGCAATTATACTTTTACGAAAATGGAGATTGATGATTATGAGATAAGATTTCATCTCGAGCGCGGAGTGGATGATCTGCCGGTTCCGGGATGTTACGCGGCAACGCCGATCGGAATTGTTAAGTTATAAAAGAAAAATTTCGGCTTGACAATTGCCGTCAAGCCGAAATATACTTTTTTCAGAACAAAAGATTAAAGTGGGGTTAAATGGCGAATAAAATTTTTTGGTTGAAAAAAGTATTTGGGATTATTAATATTAATTGCGTATGGATATCAGAAGATGGATAATTTTATTATCAATATTGGCGCTTTTTCTCGGAATTTACCGAGCGGCGCACGCTGAGATTTTGGATACGATAAATGTAAATTTCGATCAGCCGACTTTGCAAAAAGGTTATACGGTGAAAAGCGTGAACAAGCAACTGTGGATTCCGATTTTTCCGAAACAATTCGAAGATAAATTGTCAGTGAGAATATCAAAGGCTGATCCGATCGCGCCGGTGCCGAATGATTTACAGCCTGCTTCGGATTTTTTCATTTACAATGTCGCAGGCGCAGGAAATGAATTGCTTTCATCGAGAATTTTATTGTCATTCGCTTATGATTCCGTGGAAACGAACGCGAAAACGATTTATTATTATGATGAAAACAAAAAAGAATGGGAGCCGCTCGATTCGAGAATCGTTGATTTGAAGAAAAAAATAATTCAAGCGCGAATAAATTTATCCTCAGCGCAAGTGGTTGTGCTGGAAAAAAAGCCTAATTTGCTGGCTGCCGCGGCCATTGTAATGGACAAGAAAAGCGGAAATATAGTTTTTCAGCAAAATATAAATGAGGAACGATCGCTCGCCAGTCTGACAAAATTGATGACAGCCATGGTTTTTCTGGAGCACAGTTCGGATTGGAACAAACGCGTTACAATGCAAAAATCGGATTTTGTCGGCGGTTCATCATTGAATGTTCGCGAAGGCGATGTTCTTTCCGCCAGAGATTTGTTTCATTCGCTGCTCGTCGGTTCGAAAAACAACGCGGCTGAGGCGTTGATCAGAGCGACCGATCTTTCTCGCGATCAATTTATCTGGGAAATGAACAAAAAAGCGAAAGACATGAATTTGGCGAAAACAACATTTGTCGATCCTTCGGGACTGGATGGAAAAAATATTTCCACTGCCGCGGAAATGCTTGCGATCGCCAATGCTGCTTTTAAAAATTCCGATATTGCAAAAGCCAGTTCAACGAAGATTTATACGGTTCATCTGATAAATAGAGAATGGGCGACCGGATTTGAAAACACGAGCAGAAAAATATTGAATTCCAGTCTGACGATTGTCGGTTCGAAGACAGGACACATCGATGAATCCGGCTACAATCTGGTGACTGAAATAAAATCGGAAAACAACGAGTTGATCGCATTGGTTTTGGGATCTGACAACAAAGCGGACAGTTATGACGAAGTTTATCGTTTGTTGAAAAAATATTTATAAAAAAAATCGAACTTCGCGGTTCGTGAAGTTCTTTTTTATGCGGCTGTTATTTTCATGATGTTCTTGTTGATCAAAAGTTGTCGATACTTTTTAAATAGTGTATTTTATAGATATATATCGGTCGGAAAATTTTTGCATTAAATAACTCACAAATAATATTTTTATGTCAGAAGTATTAGACCGCATCAAAGAGATGCATAAAGAAATTTTGGAAGCGCAAAAAAAGAAAAAGGATTTGAGCCAAGTGATCAAGGACGGATTCGCACAATATACGGAATACAAGGATATTACCGAAGAAATGAACAAATTGCGCGAGCGCAGAAAACAAATCGAATTGCAGGTGCGTCAGGAATATTCATCCGAATACACACAATTGGAAGATATTTCGACTGACATAAAAGACAGCAAAACGGTTCTTTCCGATTTGATCTGGAATGAATTGATGAAAAACAATACGGTGGAAGTGACAGATGAATGGGAAAATAAATATGTTCCGCAAGTGACGGTGATATTGAAAAAAGAGAGATAAGGGTTTTTTGGAAAATTTAAAATGAAAAACGCCCGTTTTCTCGAGAGAAACCAGGGCTTTTTTTTGTCTTAATTTACATATAATTTAGCGGAATTATTGACAAAATTGTGTTTTTTTGTTATAATATAGGTGTTCTTGGAGAACGGCCTGCCGGTGAGACCCAGCAATAAGCCGGACGATGAATCAATCGATGAAGTTGGTAGAGGGGTGTCACCCTCGGAAATCCAGCGGAGGTTGGTTCGCGGAACTCTGAACTCGTCAATGCGGCCGGGATGACACCCGGCTGCAATACCGCGCTTTTAAGAGCGCGCCCCGGTAGCGTCGGAAAGAATATCATAGGAAGCGAGCAGGAGATTGGGCAACACCCGCATCTTCCCACTCCCTGTTTTCGCTGAGGCGGAGAGCGATACTGGACGCGGGCCAGTGCTCTTCATTAGCGACCTATGAGAAATCATTCCGACATTGCAATAGTCCTGGGATGGACTTCGGGGGAGACTAAGGGGCAATCGTTCCCCAAGAACAGCTTCATCAGGGCGTTGATTTCACGATCGCGCCCTGAATTTTTTTTTGTAAGGACGGTTTTTTTTATTGTGATCAAAAGTTATTGAATTCAAACCATATTAGTTTCCAATCAAAGTATATTCAGAGTTAGTCATTCCCGGATCCCCGGGTTTCCAGGTTCCCGGGTCGCCGGGTTTCCGCTTCCCTGGTCCCCTGATTCAGAGCCGGCCTACTTAACAAATCAGTAAAAATGTTTTATATTGAATCCAATATTTATGAATAAAAAACCAGGAAAAATAAAAGTCGCTGTCGCAGTTTCCGGCGGAGTTGATTCTTCGGTTGCTTTGGCGTTGTTGAAAAAACAAGGTTTTGAGGTTTTCGGCGTGTTCATGCATTTCTGGAGCGAGAATATCAGCGGAAAAGTTCGCGACAATATTTGTTGTTCTCTCGAAGCGCAGGAAGACGCGAGAAAAGTTTGCCGAAAGCTGGGCGTTCCATTTTATACCATGAATATGACATTGCCGTTCAAGAAAAAGGTGGTTGATGATTTTCTCGATCAATATGAAAATTGCCGGACGCCGAATCCTTGCGTTCTGTGCAACAAGCATATAAAGTTCGGCGAGTTTATCAAAAGAGCAACGGAGATGGGAGCGGATTTTGTGGCGACCGGACATTATGCGCGAAATCCTAAATCAGAAATTCTAAATTCTAAACAAATTCAAAATCCTAAATCCCAAAATACAAATATTATCAATAAGCTTTTAATTTCAAAGGATATAGCGAAAGACCAAACTTATTTTTTGCATCAATTGAATAAAAAACAATTATCAAAAATTATTTTTCCGATTGGGAAATATACAAAGGCGGAAGTTCGCGCGCTGGCAAAGAAATTCAATCTGCCGACCGCGTCGAAAAAAGAATCGCAGGAAGTTTGTTTTGTTCCGGGCGGAAATTTGCAGAAATTTTTTGAGAAATATTTAAAATTGAAATCAGGAGATATTGTCGACATTGAAACGAAAAAAGTTTTGGGAAAACACAATGGTTTGGCGCGATACACCATAGGACAGAGAAAAGGAATCGGACTTCACGGCGGACCGTGGTATGTCGTCGGATTGGATAAAGAAGAAAATATTTTGCGAGTTTCTAGAAATGAGAGCGATTTTCTCAGCAATGAATTGCAAGTCAAAAATGTGAATTGGATTTCCGGCGTTTGTCCGGAATTTCCGTTGAAAGCGAAATGCAAAGTCCGTTATTGTTCAGAAGATGCGAATTCAATAATCGAAACAACGAATGAGAAAAATATTTTTCGCGTAAAATTCAAAAAACCGGTTCGCGCCGCAACACCCGGACAGTATTGTGTTTTTTGGAAAGGCAAGGAATGTTTGGGCGGCGGCGTAATTCAACAAAGTTGATTGCAATAAACTTTGATTTTCGCTAAAATTAAGTTAATGGAATTTGAAGGGAATAGCGCTTGCGGATAATTATAATTTAGTTGAAATAACAAAGAATATTTTGTGTGCGGCGGGTAATTAATATATGTTGAATTATGAAGTACATAATAGTTAAAAATATAAACAAAAATAATTTAAGGAATTTTTCCGTGAAAATTCCTTTGCAAAAATTGGTTGCCGTTGTAGGGCTGAGCGGGAGCGGAAAATCAACTTTGGTGAACGAAGTTTTGTATAAAAATTCTTTAAAAAACGAATGGAATATAAAAAATTTGCCGCGAACGGTCGACATACTGGAACAAAAAGTTATTCTTCCGAAAAATTCAAAAATGAGCTTGGGCGAATTTAATTTAAACAAACTGAAAACAAAATTATCCGGCATGCAAAAAAACGATTTGTTGGTTGTCGATGAACCTTGCGCGGGATTTTGCAAAAAAGAACGAGAGATGATTTTGAAATTGCTGAAAGATAAAGTCAAAAAAGGTTATTCGATAATCGCGGTCGAACACAACAAGGAAATTATTACCAATGCGGATTATGTGATAGAGCTTGGTCCGGGTTCAGGGCGATATGGAGGAAAATTAATTTTTGAAGGAAGTATCGCTGAATTCAAAAAATCCGGCACAGTCACCGCCAAACATGTTTTTAAAATAACCGAGAATAACCGGCCGCAAGAAGATTTGAGGAATTGCAAGAAAATCGCAATTTCAAAAATATCCGCCGGTAATTTTAAGAATTATACTTTCAGTTTTCCGCTCAAAAAAATCGTTTGCATAACCGGATGTTCAGGCGCTGGGAAATCAACTTTATTGGATGTTGCTTACAGTGCTTTATTCAAAGGTAAGAACGCTTGGAACATAAAATTGAAAACGGTCAGTGTTAAAGGAAAAGAAAATGTGCGGCGGTCATTTATTGTGCCGCAATCTCCGATCGGGACTCATCCGTCGAGCACGCTCGCGACATATGCGAAAGTTTGGGACAATATCAGAGATATTTTTTCAAAGGAAAAAATGTCAAAGCGATTGGGTCTGACAAAATCCGATTTTATTATTTCAAAAAATATTTTGGAGGCGAAAAGCGATTTTTCAAAAGATGCTTTGAGAGTTCGCTTTCAGGGAAAAAATATCAAAGATGTTATGAATTTTACGATTGATGAAGCACTGGAAATATTCGGAAGAGACGCTTTGATAGTACGAAAATTAAAATTTTTGCAAGAAGCTGGATTGAGTTATTTGGTGCTTGGGCAAAAATCGAATTCTTTGAGCGGCGGAGAAGCCCAGCGGGTGCGAATCGCAAAAATACTTTCAAAAAAGTTGGGTGATAGATCGGTTTATATTTTTGATACGCCTTCCAGGGGATTGCATTTGATGGATATTCCGGTTTTGATAAATATTTTCAGAAGAATCGTTGAAAAGAATAATACGATATTAATTGCAGACAATAGAGAAGAAATATTTGATTATTGCGATTATAAAATAAATCTGTAGTTCCCGCCTTTCGTAAGGTGCGAGCAAAGAAATGTTTTGCAGTAAAATGCAAACAGCGGAGTTGCGTTTTACCGGACGATTGTAGCGCTTGCTGAATTCAAAAAATCATTGTGGTTTCATTGATAAATATAAACTGGGCGGTTGTTAATTGCTAATTATTAAATTGAAAATATAATATGACTTCAAAAGAACTTCGCGAAAAATATTTGGAATTTTTCAAGGGAAAAGAACACGCGGTGATCGCGTCCGCTTCTTTGATTCCCGAGAATGATCCGACGGTTTTGTTTACCACTGCCGGAATGCATCCGCTCGTTCCTTATCTGCTCGGAGAAAAACATCCGGCCGGAAAAAGACTGGTTGATTTTCAGAAATGCATTCGCACCGGCGATATTGACGAAGTGGGCGATGATTGGCATCTGACTTTTTTTGAAATGCTGGGGAATTGGAGTTTGAATGATTATTGGAAGAGAGAATCGCTGGGCTGGAGTTTGGAATTTCTGACATCCGAAAGATGGTTGAATATTTTGAAAGAAAAATTGGCTGTTTCGGTTTTCGCGGGCGACAGCGACGCGCCGTTTGATCAGGAGTCGTATGACATTTGGAAAGATTTGGGAATTCCCGAAGAAAAAATTTACAAATACGAAAAATCGGAAAATTGGTGGGGGCCGGCCGGACAGACCGGACCGTGCGGTCCTGATTCGGAAATTTTTTACATTACAGACAAAGAACCTTGCGGATCCGATTGCCAGCCGAGCTGTTCTTGCGGTCGATACGTGGAAATTTGGAACAATGTTTTCATGGAATATTACAAAGATGAAAATGGAATTTTTCAAAAAGCGGATCAGCGCAATGTTGATACGGGAATGGGACTCGAGCGAACGGTCGCGATATTGAATAAATTGCCGGATATTTATTCTTGTCCGCACATTGAGCCGATTGTCGAGGAAGTGAATGTTTTGCGCGATTACAAAAATTTGGGAATGGAAGGCGTTTTGGGAAATGACATGTACGGGAAAAAAGATTCCGTTGATTATGAAAAAAATAAAAAAGCGATTCGCGTGATTGTCGATCATATTCGAGCCGCGACTTTTATTCTCGGCGATGAGCGGGGAATCGAGCCGTCAAATGTTGATCAAGGTTATGTTTTGCGGCGTTTGATCCGCCGTGCCGTTCGATTCGGCAGACAGCTGGGAATTCAAGGCGTTTTCACTTTTAAAATCGCTGAAGTTGTCATCAGAATAATGGGAGAAACTTATCCGGAATTGCAGAAGAATAAAGATTTTATTGTTAATCAATTGGTGCAGGAAGAAGAAAAGTTCGCGCTTACTTTGGAAAAGGGTTTGAAAGAATTTCAAAAAATGTCCGCTGATAATTTGATTTCCGGCAAAGAAGCGTTTATTTTGTTTTCCACTTACGGATTCCCGTTTGAAATGACTGCGGAATTGGCAAAGGAAAAAGGCGTTGAAATCAATAAACAAGAATTTGACGAAGAATTCAAAAAACATCAGGAGCTTTCCCGCGCCGGAGCTGAGCAAAAGTTCAAAGGCGGTTTGGCTGATGCTTCGGAACAAACTTGCAAGTTGCACACCGCGACTCATCTTTTGCAGTCCGCATTGAAAAAAGTTTTGGGCGAACATGTACAGCAAAAAGGAAGCAATATTACGGTTGAAAGATTGCGATTTGATTTTACTCATCCGGAAAAAATGTCAGACGAACAGTTGAAACAAGTTGAAAATTTGGTGAACGATTGGATTCGGCAGAATGTGGAAGTCAAATGCGAAGAATTGCCGTATGAAACCGCGAAAGAGCGCGGAGCAACAGGACTTTTTACCGACAAATACGGCGAAGTTGTAAAAGTTTATTCCATCGGCGATGTTTCCTGCGAAATGTGCGGCGGACCGCACGCGACAAGAACCGGAGAACTCGGCCATTTCAGAATTATCAAGGAAGAAGCAATTTCCGCCGGAGTGCGAAGAATCAAGGCGGTTCTTGAATAATAAATTTTTACGAGTATGCGCGGTAATAATTTCGCTTATATTGATGGAAATAATTTATATAAAGGCGTAAAAAATTGCGGTTGGAGCATTGATTTTGCAAGATTTAGAAAATGGTTGGCAGATAAGTTTCATGTTGAGCGGGCATATTATTTCATTGGCATGATTTCCAAAGAAAAAGATTTATATGTTGCTTTGCAAAAAGCCGGTTTTACTTTAATTTTCAAGGAAGTGGTTTACGACGGACTGGGCAAACCAAAAGGCAATTGCGATGCGGATTTAGTATTGCAGTCGGTAATTGATGCCTTTGAAAATAATTGCGAAAATCAGATTTTGGTTTCCAGTGACGGCGATTATTCCGGATTGGCAAAATTTTTACATTCGAAAAATAAATTGAGAGGAATTTTGTCGCCGAGCAATTCTGACCGATGCTCAATTTTGTTGAAGAGATTAAATGTTCCGATTATTTTTTTGAATGATGTGAGAAAAAAAGTTCGTTTAAAAGAAAAAGCCCCCGTTAAGGACGAAACCTTAAAAGGGTCTTTTTCGTAGTGATTATGTTAATATTATAATAGATGAGAATTATTTTGTCAAATTCAATTTATTAAGAGTATTTTTCATTACGAGTAATTTGAGTGAGGATTTATTTTGAAATAATAAAATCATATGACGCAAAAATGTTTAAAATGCAGAGCGCCGATCAGCGGATTTCTCGGGAAGATCGCTCGGCTGGCCGGAGTGAAGCCGTCGGAGACAAAGCCGGGCTATTGCAACAAATGCGAAAATGAAGCGCCGGAAGTTTCAGCTCAGCCGCAGAATCCGCAAGCGCTTGAAAGTTCCGGAGCGATTGAATCCATTGCAAAACCCGCTCCGTTGGATTTGTTTGAAGAAGAACAAAAGAAAACGGAATAATGGCGATTGAAAGAAGCTGATGCAAAGCTTCTTTTTTTCTCAATCTTTTGCTAATATAATGAAAGTTATAAATAATTTTGTAATTCAAATTCGTTTATGCCGGAATTCACTCCCATGCAACGGCAATACAATGAAATAAAAGAAAAACATCCGCAAGAAATTTTAATGTTTCGCTTGGGCGATTTTTATGAAATGTTCGGCGATGACGCGAAACAAGCTTCGAGCATTTTAAATATTGTTCTGACAGCCAGGCACAAAGGTTCTGAAAATGAAATGCCGATGTGCGGCGTCCCGCATCATGCGCTTGATAATTATTTGGTGAAATTGCTGAACGCGGGAAAGCGTGTGGCCATTTGTGAACAATTCGGCGATCCGTCTTTGCCCGGAATTGTGAAGCGGCAAGTGGCGCGCATTGTGACGCCCGGAACAACGCTCAATGATTCAGTCTTGAACAATAAAAAAAATAATTTTATTATCAGTTTGTTTTTGCAAAAAGATATTTGGGGATTGGCGCTGGCTGATCTGACCACCGGTGAATTCAAAGTGGCGGAAATTTCTGATTTGAATATATTGAAAAATGAAATTTTTCGTTTTCAAATTTCCGAGGCGATCGCGCCGAGTTCGCTGGGAAATGATGAGCGGCATCGGGATTTTATCAATTCTTTGAATAATGTGAATTTTTTTCAATTGCAGCCGTATGAAAATGCTTGTCATGGTTTGACTGAACATTTTAAAATGAAAAATTTGCAGAGTTTTGGCATTGAAAATTTAAAAGCCGGAATCGAAGCCGCCGGAGCGTTGTTTGGATATTTGAAAGAAACTCAAAAAACGAATTTGGAACATATTACGAAAATCAGCCGTTACAATTTTGCGGATTTTATGGCATTGGACGAATCAACCATTCGCAATTTGGAACTTTTTCAAAATTCTTCCACCGGCGAATACAACGGCAGTTTTATTTCTATTATTGATAAAACCGTTACCGGACTCGGAGGAAGAAGATTGCGCCGCTGGCTCATGCTTCCGCTGGTAAATTCCGAGGAAATCAATGCGCGGCTTTCCGCTGTCGCCGAAATAATTGAAGATCATTCGTTGATGAAAAATTTGAGCGAAGAATTGTCGCAAACGGCTGATCTCGAACGGCTGATGGGAAGAATCGGCTGCGGTCGAGCGACTGCGCGGGATTTGGTCGCTTTGAAAAACAGTTTGAATTTAATTCCGAAAATAAAAAATTTATTGAAAGAAAAAAAATCTCAGCTGTTGCGGGATTCTTTGACAGCGCTGGATGAATCGCCTGAATTGTTGAGATTGTTGGAGCAAGTTTTCGTCGATGAACCGCCGGCAAGCATTCTCGAAGGAGGAATGATAAAAGACGGATACAATCCGGCGCTCGATGACTTGCGAACAATCGCGCGCGGCGGAAAAGATTGGCTGGCGAAATTCCAATCGCAAGAAATCGAACGAACCGGAATTTCTTCGTTGAAAGTTCGTTTTAACAGCGTTTTCGGATATTACATTGAAATCAGCAAAGCGAATTTGTCTCAGGTCCCGGCTGAATATTCCCGACGGCAAACATTGGTCAATGCCGAACGTTTCATTACTCCGGAATTAAAAGAATATGAAGATAAAATTTTGGGCGCTGAGGAAAAAATTTTCGCGTTGGAGCGTCAGATATTTTTGGAAACAGTGGAAAAGACTGTGAAACATTTTGAGAAAATTCAAATGTCAGCCGATGCGATTGCCGATCTGGATGTTTTTTTGAATTTCGCTCGCGTTTCTCTGGAAAATAATTATGTTTGTCCGACGGTGACTGACGGCGGAGAGCTTGCGATAAAAAATGGACGACATCCGGTAATTGAAAAATTTCAAAAAGAAAGATATGTGTCCAATGATTTGAAAATGGATCATAAAAAAAACGAATTGCTTTTGCTGACCGGTCCGAACATGAGCGGCAAGTCGAGTTTTCTCCGGCAAACCGCGTTGATTTGTCTCATGGCGCAGATTGGTTGCAATGTGCCGGCTGATGAAGCTGTTCTTTGCGCGGTTGACCGTATTTTCACCAGAGTTGGCGCGTCTGACAATTTGACGCAGGGAGCTTCGACATTTATGGTGGAAATGCAGGAAGCGGCGAATATTCTGAATAATGCGACTGAAAAATCATTGATAATTTTGGATGAACTCGGACGAGGCACTTCCACTTATGACGGCGTCAGCATTGCTTGGGCGATAATTGAATATTTGCACAATCATTTGAGAGCGAAAACATTGTTCGCCACGCATTACCATGAACTGACGGAAATAATTGATAATTTGGAGCGCGCGGAAAATTATTGCGTGGCGGTGAGCGAGTCTCGGGGAAATGTGGTTTTTTTGCACAAAATTGTAAAAGGCGCAACTTCCCGGAGTTATGGCATTGAAGTGGCGAAATTGGCCGGATTGCCGCCGGAGATTGTTCTCAGGGCAAATAATATTTTGGAAGATTTGGAAAATTCAAAGGAAATAAAGCTGGATAAAAAGGCGGAACAAGGAGCTTTGTTTTTGCCGGTTGATAACAAGAAGGAAAAGGAATTGGCTGAGGAATTGAAAAAACTGGATATAAATTCATTGACTCCGCTTGAAGCGTTTCAGCGGATAGTTGATTGGAAAGATAGATATTGAGTGTAATTTTAGCTATTTGTATTCATTTGGTGTTATTGCTCTTGACAATAATTAATTTATGTGCTATAATTGTTTTACAAGTTCGTTGATAATAAAAAAAAGTGGTTTGGCTCCACCGTAAGGCTTCTCTCCCAGTCCCTGTATTCTTACATGGGCGCTGGATAAGAGATGGCCATGATAACGTGATTCTGAAGGTCGCATACCTGTCACCTGGCTTTTGCGGGTGACGGGTTGAGAGCGGCAATTGAGGAACGCGGAAAGTCGAGGTCTGGTCAACCTCGGCGATGGTTGCAAATCGCACCATTCAAAAGTCACCATACTGGCACGCGGAGTTTAGCTTCGCCAGGTATGGCGTTCGGCTGGTGGGATTTAAAATCTTATCAGCTGGCGAGTAAGTTGCCATCGAGCAACAATCGACAAGCGGGGCTTCGCATGTAGCATGTCTGTGAGATGTGCGAAACGAAGACTCCGGCCGGCGCGAATCCACATGGATGCGCCGGTTCTTTTTTTGTTTTAAAAAGATAAATATGTTAAATTATAGCTGTGATAATTTTATTAATTTATGAGCGAATCAAGAATAAATATTTTAGCTCCGCATCTTGTCAGCCAGATTGCGGCCGGTGAAGTGGTGGAGCGGCCTGCTTCGGTTGTAAAGGAATTGGTGGAAAATTCCATTGATGCCGGAGCAAAGAATATTGTGATGGAGATTGAAAACGGCGGTTTGAATTTGATTAAAATAGTTGATGATGGAATCGGCATGAATCGGGAGGATGCGGAAAAAAGCATTATTCAGCACGCTACCAGCAAGCTTTCCAATGAATCGGATTTGTACAAAATTTCCACGCTCGGTTTTCGCGGAGAGGCGTTGGCCAGTATTTCGGCGGTAAGTGAATTCGAACTTTTGACCAAGGATGATGAATCGGTTGCCGGAACTTCAATTTCAGTGAAAAGCAATGAAGTTTGCGTGAATGATGCCGGATGCGCGAAGGGAACTTCGATCAGCGTGAAAAATTTATTTTATAATATTCCGGCCAGAAAAAAATATTTGAAAACAGCGATCACGGAGTTCAACCATATTGTTGATCTTTTTTTTAATTATTGTTTGGCTTTTCCCGAGATTTCCTGGAAATTGATGCACAATAATAAAGTAATTTATCATTTTCCGCCGGCAGCGTGGATTCAGCGAATCAATGATGTTCTTGGCGAGGAAATTATTAAAAATTTGTTGCAAATCGATTTAAAATTGAACGGCATTGTTATTAACGGCTACATCGGCCGGCCTCAGATCAGCCGCAACAATCGGAAATTGCAATTTTTATTTATCAACAATCGTCCGGTAAACGAATTTGTCGTTTCAAAACAAATCAAAGACGCTTATTCGACATTGATTTCAAAAGATTTGTATCCGGTTTATCTGCTGAATTTGGAAATCGATCCGGAAAAAATCGATGTCAATGTTCATCCTCGAAAATTGGAAGTGCGATTTTCCGAACCGCAAATCATTTATCGAACAATGTATCAGGTTGTCAGCCGAGTTCTTGATGAAAATGATCTGACAATGAGAATGGAAAGCAATGAAAATAAAACATTTATTCCATTGAAAGAAGTTTTGGCGGAGACGCAGGTGAGAATCCCCGTGGTCAGTCGATCAATACCGCCAATATCTTGGTCAAAGCCGGTTGCCGGAAATAATCCGTTTGTTCCGAAATCGCAAGTTTATAAGCAACCGGCTGCATTGGATTTTTCGAAAAATTTATTGAAGCAATCGGAAGCCGTTCCTGAAGTTGAATCCTGTAAAATTTTGGGACAAGCGCAGAATTCATATATTATTGTTGAATTCAAAGAAGGAATTAGAATTTATGATCAGCACGCCTGTTCCGAACGAATCCAATATGAGAAGATAAAAAATCAATGGCAGATCGGCAAGCTCGCCAGCCAGAAAAAGTTGTTGCCTGAAACAATCGAATTGACGCCGACCGAAGCGCGATTGATCAATGATAATCAAGAAGTATTTGAACGGCTGGGTTATGATGTTTCCGGATTCGGCGGTAATACTTTCGTGATTTCAGCGATTCCGCAGTTTTTAATAAATGAGAATCAGAAAGAAGTTATTTTGGAAATAATCGGCAATTTAACAGAATCGGAAATTTTGGAAAATGAAATTGTCGGACCTTTGGACAAAATTTTCAAAATGATGTCTTGCAAGAGCGCGATCAAATTCGGCCAGCCGTTGATGCCGTTGGAAATTTCCGCGTTGATTTCTGAAATTGAAAGTCTGCCGAATCATTATACTTGCGTTCATGGCCGTCCTTGCGTTATTGAATTTTCGATGAATGAATTGGAGAAAATGTTTAAACGAAAATAATCAATAAATTAAGACAAAAAAATACAGTTCCGCCTGTTGACAGCAGTATTTGACAAAAATTCAAGAATTTACTATACTTTACTTGATATTAAAAAGATTGATTTGAAACCAAAATTTATCTATTTTGGGCAAAAATTAGAGTCATTCAAATGTTATGTCAATAAAAACATAAATATATATTTAATGTTGACATAATTATAAAAAGATATATAATTAAGCTACTTTTTCATTATCATGGGAAAAAATGACATTATAGAAATGAGAGGCCTTGTCGACGAAATGTTGCCGGCCGGCGCCTTTAAAGTGAAACTGGAAAATGGGCATATCGTATTGGCTCATTTGTCCGGAAAAATGAGATTAAACAAAATTAGATTGTTGGTGGGGGATAGCGTAAAAGTAGAGCTGACTCCATATGATCTAACTCGCGGAAGAATAGTCTACCGCTATTAATTTTGCTGAGAATTCAATTTTATGAAAGTAAGATCGTCTGTAAAAAAGATTTGCAAGGATTGCAAGATTGTTCGCCGAAAGCGAATAGTCAGTGTTATCTGTAAAAATCCCAAACATAAACAAAGACAAGGATAAATTCAAATTAATTAGTAAAACTGCTATTTTATAGTAAAATTCGTATGCCTAGACTTGCCGGTGTAAATATACCAAATGAAAAAAGAATAGTTATTTCGTTGACTTATATTTTGGGGATTGGCTCTGCAACCGCTGAAAAAATAGTAAAGAAAGCGAATATCGGTTTGAATGTGAGAACAAAAGATTTGTCAGAAGACGAAACTAACAGATTGCGCACCATTGTGGAAAAAGAATATCAGGTCGAAGGAAATCTTCGGCGTGAAATTTTTGCAAATATAAAAAGATTGAAAGAAATCAAATCTTATCGCGGCATTCGCCATACCAGAAATTTACCGGTACGAGGTCAGCACACAAAGACAAACAGCCGAACCGTTCGCGGCAATGTGAGACGAACAATGGGCAGCGGCCGCAAGGATATAGGTCAAAAGACATAATAATTTTAATATAATGATGAAATTGACTGAAGTTTAATCTATGTCAGAAGAAAATAATAAAATTGAAGCAACAACCGATAAAAAAGCACCGGAAGCAAAGGGAAAAATCGTGAAAAAGGCGATTAAAGGAAAAAAGAAAAAAGTCCAGAAAAATGTTCCCATCGGATGCGCGTATATCAAAGCGACATACAATAATACAATTGTGAGCTTGACTGATCAGGCGGGCAATTTGTTGGCGTGGTCCAGCGCCGGTCCGAATGGTTTTAAAGGCCCGAAAAAGTCAACTCCTTATGCTGCCGGAATTATTGTCAAGGACGCAGTTGAAAAGTCAAAGGTTTTCGGACTAAAAGATGTGAATGTTTATGTCCGCGGTGTTGGCATGGGTCGAGAGTCCGCTATTAGAGCGCTTAATTCAAATGGATTAACAATTTTATCAATAAAAGACGTTACGCCGATTCCGCACAACGGATGTCGTCGCAGAAAACCGAGACGGGTATAACCTTATTAAAGAAGATGAAAATATGGCAAGAAATTTAGATCCAAAATGCAAACAATGTCGGAGAGAAGGCACCAAATTATTTTTGAAAGGTGAGCGTTGTAATACTTCAAAATGCGCATTAACCAGAAGAAATTATATTCCGGGAATGCATGGCGTAAAGCTGGGAAAAGGCGGACGGTTGACCGGTTATGGCATCCAGTTGAGAGAAAAGCAAAAAGCAAAACGCACATATCGACTGTTGGAGAAACAATTCAGAAGTTATTTTGACAAGGCGATCAGTGAAGTCGGAGACACCGGTGAAAATATTTACAAGTTATTGGAAATGCGAATGGACAATGTCATTTATCGCGCCGGATTTTGCAATAGCCGAGACTTTGCGAGACAGATGGTGAATCATGGACATTTCTTGCTGAATGGCAGAAGAGCGTCAATTCCTTCAATCAATGTAAAGGTGAAAGACAAAATAACATTCAGACCGAAAAGTTTGGAAATTGAAGAAATCAAAAATTTGCCTGAAAAGTTGAAGAACAAAGAAATGACGGATTGGCTGGTGGTTGAACCGGAGAGTTTGACCATTACCGTTCTGGATGTTCCAAGTTCAGAGAAGAGCAAACCGAATTTTGACTTGAGGGCGATCAATGAATATTATTCCAGATAATGAATTATCGAAAATATAAATTATAAAATAAATTAGGAGGACTTAATATGGAAAATTTACTATTGCCGTCAAAAATTTCCTACGAGGAAAGCAAGGAATCGAATAAAGTGACTCTTACAATAGAGCCGTGTTATTTCGGTTATGGAACGACAATTGCAAATGCACTGAGACGTGTATTGCTATCTTCACTCCCGGGCGCGGCAGTGACCGCGGCAAAGATAAATGGAGTGGAACAAGAGTTTTCAGCGATTCCGAATGTAAAGGAAGATGCGCTGAATATTTGTTTGAATTTGAAAAATTTGCGCTTGAAGGTTTTCAGTGAAGAACCGGTAAAGCTTGTTTTGAAGGCAAAGGGAGAAAAAGTGGTGACAGCCGCTGATTTTGAAAAGAACAGCGATGTGGAAATAATCAATGAAAATTTGGAGATTGCTACATTGACCGATGAAAAAGCTGTTTTGGAAATGGAAGTGACTGTCCAGCAGGGACGCGGTTATCTTCCGACCGAGGAACGATCGAAGGAAAGTGTTGAAATTGGAACTATTTTGATAGATGCAATTTTTACTCCGGTTCAGAAAGTCGGTTATCAAGTTGTGCCTACTCGTGTTGGTGATATTACAAATTATGATAAATTGATGATGGAGATAGAGACTGACGGAACAATCACTCCGGCTGACGCAGTGGAACAAGCATCAAAAATTTTAATGGATCATCTTTCATTATTAATTTCAAAAAAAGAAGAAGCTGAAGCGCCGATAGCGGTTGAAGCGCCGGTGGAAGTTGAAGTAACGGAAGAATAAAATAAATTGCAGGTTTTATGAGACATCAAAAGACAAATGTAAAGTTAGGCAGAAAGGCCGGACCGAGAAAAGCATTGTTGCGAGGGCTTGCGACCAGCTTTGTGATTTCCGGAAAAATCAAAACCACTGTAGCGAAAGCAAAAGCTGTTCGTCCTATTGTGGAAAAGTACATTACAGTGAGCAAGAAAAATGATTTGGCCAGCCGCCGAAGATTGTTGCGTTATTTTTATGAGGAAAAGGCGGTAAATAAATTGCTTTCCGAACTGGGGCCGAAGTACATCGATCGCAAAGGCGGATATACCAGAATTATAAAATTAAGCAATAAAAGAAGGGGTGACAATGCTCCTCTGGCATTGATTGAACTTGTATAAATATGAAAAGAGAAATTAACAAAATTGACGCAACAAATAAAGCATTGGGACGTTTGTCAACGGACGCGGCGGTTTTATTGATGGGAAAACACAAGGTTGAATACGCGCCGAATACAGACATTGGAGATTTTGTGGAGATAATTAATTGCGACAAAATAAAATTTACCGGCAGAAAATTGGAACAGCAAAAACATTATCGCCATTCAGGCTATCCGGGCGGATTGAAAGAATTCAAATTGAGCGATGAATTCGAGAAAAATCCGGAATTGTTGGTTCGAAATACCGTTATGCACATGCTGCCAAAAAATAAATTAAGAAAAGAACGGATCAAAAGATTAAAATTTGTATAATATATGGTTGAAGAAAAGAAAATTATTCTCGAAGAGAAAGAAGAAAATACAACAACTCCATCAGCTGAAAAAAAGAAAATGGAATATTTGTATGCTGTTGGCCGCAGAAAAACTTCAGTGGCAAGAGTTAAGGTAATGAAAAAAGGAACCGGCGCCATGACTGTAAATGAAAAAGATTTTAAGAAAGTTTTTCCTACTTTGGAATTGCAACGAAAAATATTGATTGCATTGAAGATTGTGGGACAAAATGACAAATTGGATGTTGTCGCCAAAATCGACGGCGGCGGCGTATCCAGCCAGGCTGACGCGTTGCGCCATGGAATATCCAGAGCATTGATTCTTTTGAATCCGAATTTCAAAAAACCATTAAAAAAAGCCGGATTCTTGACAAGAGATTCCAGAAAAAAGGAAAGAAAGAAACCGGGATTGAAGCGCGCTCGCAAGGCGCCGCAATGGGCAAAACGATAAAACTGAAAGTTTATATAAAAAAATTCGCGTAAGCGAATTTTTTTTTTGTATTAGCGCCGAAATTGCAATTTGCTCGGAAATTTGTTATAATTCACACGATTAATTGAATTTTTATGCAAGCGGTTTCAGTGACGAAAAATACGACATATTTGACGCTATCATACATCGGACAAAAGATTTTGTCCTTTTTCTATTTTATTTTAATCGCCAGATTTATCGGTGTTGAGGATCTGGGAAAATACGCATTCGCCTTGTCATTCACTACATTATTCGCGGTTTTGGTTGATTTCGGTTTGACGCAAGCCTTGATTCGAGAAGTGGCAAAATATGAAGAACGGACAAAAAGTTATTTGTCCTCTGTTATCGGAATAAGATTGCTGTTTTCTTTGCTGGTTTACGGATTGGTTGCGGTTGCCATAAATTTGATGGGATATCCGGAAGTGACGAAACAGCTGGTTTATTTTTCCGGCGTGATCATGGTAATGGATCAGTTTACTTTGTGTTTTTGGGGAATATTCCGCGGATTTCGCAATTTGAAAATCGAGTCAATCAGCGTTGTAATAAATCAACTCATTATTGTTGCGACCGGAATTGTAATTTTACTCTTGCATTTGCCGCTTATATTTTTGTTGCTGCCATTGTTTTTCGGCAGTTTGTTCAGCTTGATTTTTTCCGCGGTTTCGGTTCGAAAGAAACTGGGATTTGATTATTCAATTAAAATTGATAAAAAGATTTTAAAAGTTTTATTTCGAATTGCGATTCCGTTTGCGCTGATTGCCATATTCAGCCGCGTTTATGGAAATATTGATTCAATCATGCTTTCAAAAATGGCGGGAGACAAAGCTGTCGGCTGGTACAGCGTTGCCATGAAAATTCCATTCGCGCTTCAATTCATTCCGGCCGCATTGGCAGCGGCGATTTTTCCGGCATTCAGCCATCATTTCATTCATGACAAAGAACAATTGCGATTGACTTTTGACAGAGTGATGAAATTTTTGACGATTATCGTAATACCCATTTCCGTGGGAATTGCCGTCCTGGCAAATTCGATAATATTGTTTTTTTACGGCGCTGATTATATGCCCGCGGTTTTGCCCTTGCAGATTTTGATTTTTGGATTGTTTTTCGTTTTTTTGAATTTCCCGCTGGGTTCTCTGTTGAACGGCTGCGATCGGCAAGTGACCAACACCGTTTTGGTCGGAATTACCATGTCGATAAATATAATCTTGAATATTTTCTTGATTCCGAAATTCAATTTTGTCGGCGCAAGCATTTCTTTTTTGTTCAGCCATTCATTTTTATTTTGCGTGTCATTGATAATTGCGAAGAATATTATTCCTTATGCGAAAATGAAATTACTGATTAATTTTTTGAAGTCGCTCGTCAGCGCCTGCATTATGGGAATTGCAATTTATTATTTGATGCCGTTGGTGCATTTTATTGTAATAATTCCGATCGGCGCTTTAATTTACGGTTTTGTCATGTTCTTGATTCGCGGATTTGACAAAGCTGACATTAAATATTTTTATCAGACGCTTTTGAGAAGGGGAGCGCCGCCGGAGAAATTTTCCCTTGACCAATAAAATATGAAACGGACGCTTCTCGTTACAATGGATTTTGCGCCGATGTTTGGCGGAGTTGCCAATTATTGGACGAATTTGAATCATTTTTTTCCCAGTGATAATTTTGTGGTGCTGGCGCCGGAATACGATAATTCACTTGATTTTGACATCAAACAAAATTATTTGATTTACCGGAAAAATCTCCTGACGAAAAATAAGTGGGTTTGGCCGAAATGGCTGCCGTTGTTATTTGAAACGATAAAATTGGTGAGGCAGGAAAAAATTGAGAAAATTATCGTCGCCAATGTTTTGCCGGTCGGGACGGTTGCGTATATTATTAAAAAATTTTTTCGTATTCCGTACATTGTTTCGGTTCACGGACTTGATATTGCTCTGCCTCAGGCGCATACGAGAAAAAATCGGTTGATGAAAAAAATATTGAATGAAGCGGAACACATTATTACCAATAGCAATTTTACAAAAGAATTGCTGATGAAATTGGAATGTTGCGGAGCTGATTCGGTTATTATCGTTTATCCTTGCGCCAATATAAATTTTGAAAAGCCGAGGCAAAATATTCTTGATACATTGGCCAATGGAAAATTGAAAGACAAAAAAATAATTTTGACTGTCGGCCGATTGATCGAACGAAAGGGGCAGGACAAAGTGATTCAATCGATGCCGATGATTTTGAAGGAATGTCCGGACGCGGTATATGTGATTGTCGGACAGGGAAAGCAATTGAAATATTTGAAAGAATTGGTGTCAATGTTGAATTTGGACGAAGAGGTTTTATTTTTTTGCGATGTGATGAATTATGAATTGCCGGGATTTTATGAGAGCGCGGATATTTTCATAATGCCGAGCCGAAGATTGGAAAACGGCGACATTGAAGGTTTTGGCATCGTATATTTGGAAGCGAATTATTATGGCAAACCGGTGATCGGCGGCAAATCCGGCGGAGCGGTCGAAGCGGTGGAACATGATGTGAACGGATTGTTGGTTGATCCTCTGAGCATCAATGAAATCAGCGGCGCGATTGTCGAACTTTTGAAAAATCCGGAAAAAGCGAACAGACTCGGAGAAACCGGGCGTTTGCGCGTGGCAAAAAAGTTCAATTGGTTTGAGCAAGCGAAAAAAGTGATTGATATTTTGAATTGATCTTTAATTGCCAGATGAATTGCCGGCAGTTGTCCGGAGAGCGTTTGATCTCTTGGGAATATCGGTTAATTTACATGATTTCCATTTCTATTGACAGTTTTGAAAAGTTTGGCTATAATAATCGCAACAATAAATATTCCGCAGACAGCAGGCTTTCGAAATTATTCGAAATTAAGACCTGCCGAGGATTGGAAATCTTACTTTCGAGGTAAGTTTTGATCATCTGCGGAAACGCGGATTTTTTTAATTTTTATCTAATTTAATTAACAATTTAATCAATATGGCGAAAACAAAACAGCAAAAAGAGCAAATCGTCAATGAATTGGGCGAAAAAATAAAAGGCGCCAAATCAGCGGTTTTTGCGAATTATTCCGGATTGAATGTCGCGGATATGGAGGATTTGCGTAATAAATGCCGAGAACAAGGCGTTGAATTGACTGCCGTGAAAAAAACATTGTTGAGATTGGCTCTGGCTCAGCAAGATTTGAAGAGTCCTGAATTGGAATCAATGGAAGGTTCCATCGGCGTGGCAACCAGCCCTAGCGATGAAGTGGCAGCCGCAAAATTAATCAAAGAATTTGCCAAACTGCATTCTGACGTCACATTTCAGGGAGGTTTGCTCGAAGGCGAATTGATTTCAAGGGAAATGGTTGTGTCATTGTCGAATATTCCTTCAAAATTGGAATTGTTTTCAAAAATGGTCGGCTCAATGCAAGCGCCGATTTCCGGATTTGTCAATGTTTTGCAGGGAAATTTACGCGGATTGGTTTGCGTATTAAATGCAATTAAAGATAATAAATAATCAAGCATAGCGGGATAACATTTTACAGATTATCTTGCTTGAAACTTGTAAATTATAAATTTATGTCAGAAGAAAAAAAGGAAGTGATCGTACCGGAGAAATTCAAATCTTTGGTGGAGGAAATCGAAAAGATGTCAGTCATTGACTTGGCTGAATTGGTAAAAGTGTTGGAAGAAAAATTCGGCGTAAGCGCAGCAGCGCCGGTCATGGCAATGGCGGCGGCTCCGGGAGCGGCAGCGGCAGTGGAAGAAAAAACCGAATTTGACGTTGAATTGACAGCTGCCGGCGAAAACAAAATCGCTGTCATCAAAGCGGTAAAGGAAATTACCGGATTGGGATTGAAAGAATCAAAAGATTTGGTGGAAGCGGCTCCAAAAGTTTTGAAAGAAGCGGTGAAAAAAGAAGAAGCGGAAGAAATGAAGAAGAAATTGCAAGAAGCCGGCGCAACAGTAAATTTGAAGTAAATTTTACAAAAAAAATTCCCGCGTTTGCGGGAGTTTTTTTTATTTGCAATGAAGTGAATTTTATTATTTCAAATCAAGTTTGAACACTTTGTTTTTGGTGGCAATGTATATTTTCGATTCATCGCCGGAAACCGTGAAGTCAACAATCGGATTGTCCAATGTTTCAAATTCAAATTGTTTGATGAATTTTCCTTCTTTGGTGAAGACGGCAATCCTGTTTGACGCGGAATCCAGAATGTAAAGATTCGCCAAGTCAGTGCCGGTATTAATTTTGGCCGGCGCTTTCAGCGCGGGTTCGATCGGATTTAAGACGAAATTCTGGATTTCTCCGGAATGGAATTTGTAAACTTCGCCGATATTTGTCAAGACAAAGATATTTCCGTCAATCGCCAGATCGATCGCTTGGGACAAATCCGCTTTGCCGGCATCTTTTATCCACGATTGGGTGGAGCTGAATCCAGAAGATCCGGGCGTTGATTTTAAAACTTGTTTTTTTTCTCCGACAATCGCGTAAATTTTTTCATTGTAAATTTGAAAATCGTTTATTCGTCCGCTGTCCCATCCGTTTTCCGTTGACGCCAGTTTTTTATTCGAATAATTGTAGGTCAGCAGTTTTCCTTCCGCTGTGATGAGGAATAAATTATTTTCTCCTGAGGCGGAAAGATAAATATCATTGGAATCGGATTTCAGGAATGATACGGCGTTGTTGTCATCGATGTCAATCGCTTGAAACGAGCCGTTTTCTCCGGCAGCGAAAACATGAGAACCGAATTGAGACAATGTTTTTATTGCGCCGGTTTCATCGGATTTGATTTCCGCGATCAGCTGCGGACTGACTTTTTCCAGATGAATCAAGCGGTTTTTGATTGAGCCCGATTGGTCGAGCAATTCATTGTAATTGGCTTTTTCATTGCTTGATTCCCTGGGCAATTGTTGAATTTTCGTTTCAGCGGCTTTTAATATTTCCAGACTTTTTGTTTCATTTCCATTGATCAGATTGACTTGGGCGCTGTTCAGATCATTGCGCAATTCTTTTATTCGGGCGGAATACGCTTCTTCCAGATCTTTTAATTCCCGACTGTGTCTCAGCCAAAAAATGCTTGAAATCAATCCGGCGATGAGAAGTATGACAACAATAATAATAATTGTGCTGGAAGCGCGCCAGCGCTTTTTTGTTGTTTCTTGATTTTCTTTTTTGTGAATTTTCCCTTTTGGACTTTTTAATTTATTTTCGTTTTTTTTGCGTTTAAGGAAGCTGAACAGATTTCTGATTTTCGCTCCGATGTCCAACGCCAGGGTCGGCGTCAGATATTTTTCCGTTGTTTCTTTTGTGGAAATGAATTGCGCAATGGATTTTTGCGAGATGGGTTTTTCCGAGGTAAATCGTTTTTCTTCCATTTTTACGAAAATCGCGCTGTGCGTTAAATACGAACTGTTTTTTACATTGTTGATCAGTCCTTTGAAATAATCGATCGCTCGGCCAAAATCATTGCTCGCCATTATTTTGTTGACTTTGTGCGCGGGAATATAATTGTTGAAAATTTCCGACGCGATATAAATGGTGTCATTGTAATAAATTTTTCCGCCCAAAATACTGGAAAATATTTTCAATCTTTCGCCTGCATTTTGCGCGGTCGGAGTGCTGTTAATAATGTTTATCGCTTTAAAATTGTTTTGTTTCGTCTTGTGCAGAATATACGCCTGAATCAATCCTTGGTGGCTGAAAAAAAGATCGATTTCCTTGGTCGCAATATGCGGTTTTGCCGCGGCGATCAGGTAATTCAAATTTTCCAGCACAAAGTTGAGATGTCCGATTTCAATCAATTCGGTCAGAGTTTCATTTGTTTTTTGCAGCGCGTGTTCAAAGATTGTTTCAATGTTTAATTTTTGCGGATCAGGCGAAGCTTTTATTTGGTCGTAATATTTTTCTTTCAAGGTGTTGATCAGCGTTTTAATTATTTTTTCGCTTTCTCTTTTCGGAGTGGCTCTCATTTCAATAATGCCGAAAAGATATCCTCCGTTTTTTTCTTTCCCTTCCGGGTAAATTATAAAATTTTCGCATGAATAATTATCATCGGATTGTTTTGACGGAATGAATAATTCCCTGAGCGCGATATCATGTTTGATCTCCATTTTTCTTCGAAATTTAGCTGTTAAAATTTATAGAGTTGACTTCCTGTCGGCAACTATAATATACTATATTATATTGAAGCTGTCCATAAGCGAAATTAGCAAATAAAATATGTTTGAACAACTATTCGGCTCGAAGACGAGAGTGAAATTAATCAGGATTTTTCTGGATAATCCGGAAAAGAAATTTTTTGTCAGAGAATTAACGCGTTTGTCCGATTCATTGATCAATTCCGTTAGGAGGGAATTGGAAAATCTGGTTAGAATGGAACTGATTTTGATCGAGGAAAACACTGAAAAGAAGCCGGCTGAGACATCAGGGATAAATTCTAAAAAATATTATTCATTGAATCCCAGAAATTTGTTCAGGCAGGATTTGATGAATTTATTTTCAAAAGGAAAATTGCTCTGGGAAAAGAAATTCATTGAAAAGGTGGAAAATTTGGGCGATGTGAAGTATGTTTGTCTCGGCGGAATTTTCGTGGAAGATGCGAAAGCGGAAACAGATGTTTTGATTATCGGAAATGTTGACCGGAATCGCGCCAATTCATTGTTGCAGAAATTCGAGGAAGAGGTCGGGCAGGCGATAAAGTACACGATGATGGATGAAGTGGAATATAATTTGCGCCGGGAAATCGCCGACAAGTTTTTGGAAAATATTATTTCCAATCCGCGGAATTTGGTGATAGTTGATAATTTGGGTAAATAATCATTTGAGATATTGCGTAATGATGAGAAATTATAAAATTTTAAAAATGCTGGCCATCGGATGGTTGGTTTTTTTTGTTGCCGGAGCGGCCGAAGCGGCTGACAAGCAAAATGTTGATTTTGAGATTTATTCGGGCGATGATTTAACTTTTGAGAAATCTTTGGATATTATTCCCGATGATTTTGGCGGTTCGGCGAGAATAGCTTTGGTAAACGGGAAAAATGAGAAAAATATCGCGGTCAGTTTCGGCAATCAGGAAAAACCGGAAGTCCGCGTTATTGACAATGACGGCAATTTGATCAGCCGTTTCAATCCTTTTGCAGCCGGATTTACCGGTGAGATTGCACTTTGCTCGGCTGATCTGGACCATGACGGCAGCGATGAAATTATTGTCGGCGCGGGAGCGGGAGGCGGACCGCAAGTCAGAATTTTCGATATTAATGGAAATTTGAAAAAAGATTCGGATTTTTGGGCGTATGATGAAAATTATCGGAAAGGAATCGAAGTAGCTGCCGGCGATATCAATGGAGACGGCTACAAGGAAATCATTGTCAGCCTGATTCACGGCGACAATCAAGGTTTGTTGAGATTTTTCGATCGATTCGGAAAACAAGTTTCAGATGAAGTTGTTTTTGATATGAAAAATGTGTTTGAACCGGCAAAAGTCGGCGCATTGGATTTGGGAAGCGATGGAATCGAAGAAATCTTTCTTGCTGCCGGAGCCGGCAATGAGCCGAAGATGAAGATAATCAGAAAAGACGGTTCTGTGATAAATGAATTTTTGGTTTATAATGAAAATTTTCTCGGCGGCGTTAATTTCACTGTTTTAAAGGAGAATAATGAAAATTTGATTATTACCGGAGCGGGCTTTAGCGGAGATTCTCATATTCGATTTTTCGATACATTCGGCAGAACGAAGAAAGATTCGAAATTTTTCAGCTATGAAAAAGGAATCCGCGGCGGAGTCAATGTCGCGTACGGAGATATTGACGGAGACGAAAAGTCCGAATTGATCGCGGTTCCTCAGCAGTTGACGAATGATAATGAAAAATTATTGTACAAATATATTGACATTGATATTTCCGAGCAGAAATTGAGTTATTATGAAAAAGGCAGGCTCATTGATGAATTTGCGGTTTCCACCGGCACCTGGACAATGCCGACGCCGTTCGGAGTTTTCGCGATTTGGCAAAAGTCGCCGCTCGCTTATTCCGCGAAATACTCATTGTTCATGCCATGGTGGATGTCTTTCAAACCGGGCTATGGAATTCATGAGTTGCCCGAGTGGGCTGATGGAACAAAAGAAGGAGCAAATCACCTGGGAATGCGCGTTTCGCACGGTTGTGTGCGGCTGGGAATCGGAGCGGCAAAAAAATTGTATGATTGGGCGCCGATGGGAACTTTGGTGTTTATTCATGAATAAGATTTAATATGTTTTTATTGATTTCCACGGAAAATACAACTCATTTCTCTGTTGCAGCGGGCAATGAAGCGATTGAAAAAATTAAAATTGTAAAAAAGCAATACAAACATTCAGAGCTTTTATTGAAAACAATAAATGAATTGGGACATGAAAAATGGCAAGCGATTTTCGTTGTCGCCGGTTCGGGAGCTTTTTCCGCGCTCAGAATAGGAATCGCCACGGCAAACGCGTTTTCTTTTGCCTTGAAAATTCCGGTTGTCGGCGTGAAGATTGAAAAAGATTGGAATTATTCGGATGAAAAAGAAAAAATGGAAAAAGTTTGGAGCGCGGCAGTTGCTGAATTGAAAAGGAAAAAGAAAAAAGCGGATTTTGTTATACCGTTTTATGATAAGGAACCGAATATTACGTGATTTTTTCAGGGAGCAATTAGCAAGGAGCAGGGAGCACTACTCATGTATCATATAACATGTAGCATGTAACAAAAATCGATATTGAAATCCTGAATTTCGTAGAGGCGCAAAATCTTGCGTCTGCGATTCAATTAAAATGAAATTCTAACAAAAAACCGTCCGGAGAATTATCCGGACGGGGAGCGAGCGATGCGGTTTAGCCAAGGCTGACCGCATTTTTTGCGATATTGCGGGCAACTGAATCGAGTACGAGACTAACGACTAAATGTTTGCAAGTTTCAGCGAGTTGACGCAAAAAAGCGGCTCTTTCATGATTGCGCGAATCTCTCAGTACTTCGAGCGCGTCAATCAAATTGGCGCATTGCCTCGGATAATCGACAGAACTTTGAGAAATTTCATTGAGACGCAAAATCGTTTCTTCCACCAGATTTTGCGCTTCCTGATATTTGTCGGCCATAATGTCCCTCCGTTGTTCGTCCCTTCTAATAATAAATTTAACATCAGCCGGCATATTTTGTCAATTTATAATTTGCTTGTGATTTAGTATTTCGAATTTATAATTTGTAATTTATGATTTCGAGCTTGTTTAGAATTTCGAATTTAGGATTTAGTATTTGGAATTTGTCCCGCAGCGTGCGGGATCCCGCTCACAGCGGCGATTTAGTATTTCGGATTTAGGATTTCACCAGTGTTCCCTGATTAGTGCTCCTTGTTCCTTGCCGTAGGTTGCTGCCACCGCAGCGTGCGGGGTTCCGCTCACAGCGGGACGAATTCGCCACCGCAGCGTGCGGGGTCCCGTCTCACAGCGGGACGAATCATCACTAATTCTCCACCGCAGCGTGCGGGATCCCGCCCGCGGCGGGACGAATTATAATTTCGCAATTTAAGATTCATATTTTGTTACATGCGAAGTGCTCCCTGCTCCCTGCTGATTGCTCCCTGCCAAGTGCTCCTTGCTCCCTGTTCAAAAAATCTGGGGATAAACGTGTTGACGCGTGTCACTCGGTGGAATATAATGGAGCTAGAGTGAACGAAAGTGGGGAGAAGTGGAGCATTCCTCAAATTATTTTTTGTTATCTTTTTTTCATTCATTTAGCAAATATGTTTATTGGCGAATACAATTATTCTGTTGATGAAAAAGGCAGAATTGCTATTCCCGCGAAATTTAGGGCAGCACTATCAAAAGGCGCGGTTGTGACGCGCGGACTTGATAACTGTCTTTTTGTTTATACCAAGACCGAATGGACATTGCTGGCTGAGAAATTATCAGCCCTTCCCATAGGCCAGGCGAATTCCCGCGCTTTTTCCAGATTGATGCTGGCCGGCGCAATGGATGTGAAGCCTGATAAACAGGGGAGAGTGATGCTGCCGGATTATCTCAGAAAATTCGCTGATGTGAAAAAGAAAGTTGTTATTGCCGGACTTTATAACAGACTTGAAATTTGGGATGAAGAACGATGGGATTCATACAAGAAAGAAACCGAAAAAGCGAGCAATGATATTGCGGAAAAATTAGGCGATCTCGGTGTTTAGAAAAATGAATATTTTATATGATAATGCACAAACCCGTATTAGTTGATGAAGTCATGAAATTCCTCGATCCGAAGAAGAATGAGAATTTTGTGGATTGCACGGTCGGAGGCGGAGGACACGCGAAAAAAATATTGGAAATGACCAAGCCTGATGGAAAATTGCTCGGACTGGACTGGGATCCGCAGGCGATCGAACGGGCGAAGACAAGATTGAGTTCATTCAAAAAAAGAGCGATTCTGGTAAATTCTTCTTACACCGCAATAAAAGAAATTGCGGAAAGAGAAAAATTTCAGCCGATTGCCGGAGTATTGCTGGATCTGGGTTTGTCTTCCGATCAATTGCAGGCGAGCGGACGCGGATTTTCTTTTCAGACGAATGAGATATTGGATATGCGATTTTCTCCGGATGACACTCAGACTCAAGCGAAAGATATTCTGAATGATTGGCCGGAAGAAAAAATACGGGAAATTCTCTGGAAAAACGGAGATGAAAAATTCGCCAGAAGAATCGCAGCGGGAATAATCGAATATCGAAAAACAAAAAAAATAGAAACAACCTTGCAATTGGTTGATATCATAATTCACGCGGTGCCGAGACAAAAGACGAGGATTCATCCGGCAACGCAAACATTTCAGGCGCTTCGCATCGCGGTAAACAATGAATTCAATAATATCCGAATAGGATTGCGGGACATTCTGGATATTCTGGAGCCGGGCGGGAAGATTTCGGTAATTACATTTCATTCATTGGAAGATCGAATCGTAAAACATTTGTTCAAGCGGGAAAGCGTTGATTGCGTGTGCGAGCCGGAAATGCCGGTGTGCCAGTGCGGACACAAAGCGCAAATAAAATTGATTACAAAAAAACCGATATTGCCCGGCGCGGAAGAAATTTCCGAAAATTTCCGCAGCCGTTCGGCAAAATTAAGAGTAGCGGAAAAAATATAAAAAACAAAAACAAAACAAAAAAATTATGACATGTTATTCACCATGCAACGGGAAAATTTTCAATCATAATGAAAATTATACAATGACAAAGGCGACAAAAAAAATAAGCATGATTATTCTCGGCGCTTTGATTGTCGGTTCGATCGGCGCTTATCTTTTTGAAGTCAATAGAATCGCGGCTCAGGGTTTTCAAATCCGCGAATTGGAAAATCAAATTTATTCAATGCAAGAGGAAAATGAAAAGCTGAGCATTCAAATGGTGGAAATGCAATCAATGTCAGCAGTGGAAAGCAGAATAGAAAATATGGCAATGATTCCGGTCGATAATATCGCTTATTATGATTCAGCCAGTCCGGTTGTCGCGAGAAAATAAAATTTAAAATTTTGAAAACGCTCTGGTTGAGCGTTTTTTTTTGTTGGAAACAATGTAGGTTGGACAAACCGTTTGCGGAAAAACAAAGAACGGATTTTTCACTAGTGTTTAGATGTTTCTACGTTTTTTATCTGCGATTTCCTGTTTTAATTCTGTAATATCGATATGAGCGATTTCTTTGATAATGGCGCGTAATTCTGATGAAAGATTTTTTTTGTCCGATTCACCGCCGGAAAATTTTTTGGTTGTCAGCTTACCTTCGTCTTCTGTGACTCCGATCATGTGCGGTTGTTTGAACCACGGAATTTGCAGCGCAGGTTTTTTATATCGCTGATTGAAGAAATGTACGCCAAATATTTCAGATTGAGGATACGCCTGCGCAAATACCGCTGCGGTCGCCCGCAAAGTTTCTCCTGTCATCAAAAGTTCATCAATGATAAGTACTTTTTTTTGCAGCTTTTTGCCGTAGCGAGAACGGATTTTCTCTATCAAATCCGGATGTTTTGCTACAATAGCCAGCCAAATTTTGGGAATGTTTTTTTTTGACAGCCAAATATCATCATCAATCGCCGTTCCTTCCGCAAAATTATTTTTTTTCCAAAACCATTCATCATCTTCGGTATACGATTTTTTTTCAATTTCGTCGAGTGATTTATACATTGCTTCACCTTCTTCGGACATTTCTTCAATGATTGTTTTTTTTCCGCGAACCTCCATTGTTCCCATGTCAATATATTTTATCTTTGGATCGCTTTGTTTGTTGTTCCAGCGTTCTTGAAACAGCCAGGACAGCGGTCTCGCGCTCTTGTCTAGGAAGATTAATTCTTCAATGCCGCTGTTTTTTATTTGTTCAATAAGTTGGTCGATTCTTTCCACCAATTCCAGCCGCCATTCGGGATTCATCAATCTTGAATACGCAAACGGCTCAGCTGATTTCATGGTGGATTTTGATTCTTCATCTTTTTTCGGTTCATTGTTTTGGGTGCTGATTCCTGCAAATTTTTCACTTGGAATTGTCATATTTTTTTAGAAGATTACTGGCGTAAGATTTTGCGCGCCTATCTTGAATTGTTTAACGGAGGTCTTCGCAAAAGCATTGTCCGGATTCATCTTTTTTCCATCTTTGCCAAGCGGGCGACTGTCCCTGTAATGTATTATAGCCTTTATTTTAACTGGAAACAAAACCTTGAAAAATTTGGCTAAATATATTATAATGTTGGACAAGGAATTAATCAATTTGATGCATTATGTATAAAGTGTTGAACAAGAAGGGAAAAGCCCGCAGAGGAACATTGCAGACCGCTCACGGCCTTGTGGAAACGCCTTGCTTTATGCCGATCGCGACCAAGGGAAATGTAAAAGCCATTTCAGTTGAAGATCTGAAAAAGCTTGATCCGGCGGTGATACTGGGAAACACATATCATCTCATGCTCCGGCCCGGAGAAGAGGAAATCGCTCAGCTCGGCGGAATGCATCGGCTGATGAATTGGCGCAAACCGATTTTGACCGATAGCGGCGGATTTCAGGTTTTTTCTCTGGCAAAGATCAGAAAGCTTAATGAAGAAGGCGTTATTTTCAATTCCCATATCAATGGAAAAGAATTTTTTCTTTCGCCTGAAAACGCGATTAACATTCAATTTGCCATCGGTTCGGACATTATGATGGTTCTCGATGAATGCGTGAAATTGCCGGCTGAACGGAAATATTTGCTGGAATCAGTGGAAATGACGACTCGCTGGGCGAAGCGTTGCAAGGAAAAATTTGAGAGCGAATTGGAAAAGAAAAATATTATTGGAAATAAACCGCTTTTGTTCGGAATTGTTCAGGGCGGATTGGAAAAAGATTTGAGAATGAAAAGCGCGAATGAATTGGAGGAAATAGGTTTTGACGGTTATGCGATCGGCGGACTTTCAGTGGGCGAGAGTGAACTGGAAATGTATGAAGTGTTGGATTATGTTGCGCCGGAATTGCCGGAAGATAAACCGCGATATTTGATGGGCGTCGGTTATCCTCATCAAATTGTGGAAGCTGTGAAAAGAGGAATCGATATGTTTGATTGCGTTATCCCGACGAGAGAAGCCAGACACGGCCGTTTGTATTTCATGAAGAGGGAAGAATGGAAAATGGAAGATAGTGAAAAATTTTATCAAACGATAAATATCACTTCCGAAAAGTTCAAATTAGATCAAACGCCGATCAACGAAAAAAGTTCATTTGATGAATTGAAAAATTATTCCAGAGCTTATTTGCGCAATTTGTTTGTCAATAACGATCCGGCGGCCATGCGGCTGGCGACATTGAACAATCTGGAATTTTATTTGAATTTGATGAAAGAAATCAGAACACAATTGAGTTGAAATATCGGAAATTTATTATTTAAAGAAATGTTTATGTTTTATTATGTGTTTTTCGCGGCGCTGTTCATCTTTATGATCAGCTTGCGCCAGGTGAATCAGTTTGAACGCGGCTTGTTGTTTACAATGGGAAGATTCAGCCGGATAAAAGAACCGGGCTGGCGGGTTGTTCTGCCGATTTTCCAGAGCATGACAAAAGTTGATATGCGCACCAAAGCGGTGGATGTTCCCGATCAAAAGGCGATCACAAAAGACAATATCGCAGTGACGGTGAACGCGGTTATTTATTATAAAGTCGCAGACTCGATGAAAGCGATTTTGGAAGTGGAAAATTTCTTTTATGCTGTTTCTCAGCTCGCGCAAACAACCATGAGAAATGTGGTGGGCGAGGTGGAATTGGATGATTTACTGGGACAGCGCGACAATATTTCCGAACGAATCAGAAATATCGTTGACGCGGCCACTGATGATTGGGGAATCCGCGTTGACAATGTGGAATTGAAAGATGTTTCTTTGCCGCCGGAAATGGAGCGAACGATCGCCAAGCAGGCAGAGGCTGAGCGCGAACGCCGAGCGGTGATTATCAAGGCTGAAGGCGAGATGATGGCAGCGGAAAATATGGGAAAAGCAGCGGACATTTTGAATCAATCTCCGGGCGCTTTGCATTTGAGAACATTGCAATCCATCAATGATATCAGCTCTGATCAATCGAATACGGTTGTTTTCGCCGTTCCGCTGGAAGTTTTGCGGGCGATTGAAAGTTTCAAAAAACAATAATCAAAGAAAAACAAGCGGTGAAAAACCGCTTGTTTTTTGTTTGCGCGAAAATGTCGAATCTTTATTATTCGAGTGAATTTTGCTATAATCAAAACAATAAAAGCTGATTAAATCAATGAGTTTTGTTTAATTGTGGCGATTTTAATAAAAAAGAAACAATTGGTAAAATATCCGGGCGGCAGTTTTTGCAAGCTGAACAAGCAGGGGACTGCGGATTATCGCTTGATCGCGTTGTCTGTTTTTTTTATTTTGTTTTTTGGTTTGATCGTTGTTCGATTATTCAAGGTTCAAGTGTTGGAGCACAATTATTATATTACTCTCGCGTCGGATCAGCATGAAATTTTTCGCCAGCTTTATCCTGTTCGCGGAAATATTTTTGTGCAAGAAAAAAAAGGAAGCTTGGTCAGCAACAGCAAATATTATCCGCTGGCAACAAATAAAAACATGAATTTGCTTTACGCGATTCCGAAAGACATCAAAGATCCGGATGCTGTTTTGGAAGTTTTGAAAGAAGTGTTTGAAATCGAAGAAAGCGAGGAAGAACCGCCGGGCGAGAATGAAGGAGTGGAAAATGCAGATGTAAATTTGACGCCCGAACAATTGCAACAAAAGAAAGATGATGAATTGATTGAGAAATGGCGCGTTCAATTGGCAAAAGAAAATGATCCGTATGAACCGTTGAAACATCTTGCGTCCGATGAAGAAATGGAAAAAATAAATTCATACAATTTGGAAGGAATTACCTCGATAAAGGAAATTTCCCGATATTATCCGGAAAAAAACAATGGCAGTCAGCTCCTCGGATTTGTGGGAAAACAAGCGGAAAATAATATGCCCGTGGGATATTATGGAATTGAAGGCTGTTTCAACAAAACATTGTCAGGCGAAGCCGGATTTTTGCGTTCCGAAATGGATAATTCCGGACGCTGGATCGCGATCGCGGGCAAGGATTTCAGTAAAGCGAAAAACGGACAGGATTTGGTTTTAACGATTGACAAATCCATTCAATATTTTGTCTGCGATGAGCTGAACAAAGCGGTGAAAGATCATTTGGCGGAAAACGGTTCGGTCATTATCATGGAGCCGCAAACCGGAAAAATTATTGCTTTGTGCAATTCTCCTGATTTTGATCCGAATAAATACAATGAAGTTGAGGATATTCAAGTGTTTAATAATTTGGCATTAACAGATACTTACGAACCGGGTTCGGTTTTCAAAGCGATAACAATGGCAGCTGCGCTTGATTCCGGAAAAATCGATCCGTTCAGCGGATATGAAGACACGGGCGAAGTTGTAATCGGCAAGGATATTATCAAAAATTCGGACAGCAAAGCTCATGGCTGGCAGACGATGACGCAAGTTTTGGAAAAATCATTGAATACGGGAACCGTATTTGTCGCCAATAAAATTGGAATTGATGAATTCAGGCGTTATGTTAAAGCATTCGGTTTTGGTTCAAAAACAGGTATTGATCTTTGCAGTGAAGGTGAAGGAAATATCGGTTCATTGGAAAGAGGCGGAGAAATTTATTTGGCCACCGCTTCGTTCGGACAGGGACTGACAACCACAGCGCTCCAATTGTTAAAAGCGTATGGCGCCATTGCCAATGAAGGGAAATTGATGGAACCGTATGTGATCGATTCGATTCTCGATGAAAATGGAGATGTGGTAAAACAGAATTCGCCGAAAATAGTTGGACAGGTAATTTCTCCGAATTCCGCGCGTCTGCTAGGAAGTATGCTGGTATCAGTGATAAAAAACGGACATGGCGCAAAAGCGGGCGTTCCGGGCTATATGGTAGCGGCCAAGACCGGAACCGCGCAAATGGCTGATCCGGTGAAAGGCGGTTACAGCGAGAAAACAGCGCACACGCTCGTCGGATTCGCGCCGTACAATAATCCTCGTTTTGTCATGGTTGTAAAGATAACCGCGCCGAAAAATGATCAATTCGCCGAAACTTCAGCTGCGCCGCTTTTCGGCAAAATCGCGAAATTCATGTTGGATTATTATGATGTGCCGCCGGATTTGCAATGAAGATTTGGCATGTAGCACACTTCCCCTAGATGCGACTCGGGACAGGCTTTCAGGCTCAGTGTGACAATTAATAAATCCTAAATCCTAAATACGAAATACTAAAAAAAATTACAAATTCGAAATTTCAAATACCAAGTAAATTATAATTCGTCTGCCCCGCACGCTGCGGCGGTGGCAATTTAAATCAAGTAAATCAGTAGCAGATCAGTATATCACATGGAATGTCTCATGTGATAAAAGTTCAAATGGCTAATAAGCTAAGAAGCTACAAGCTAATAAGTCAATCTTGTAAAACCGTGCAAAACTGATATACTGAATTTCATTAAACCATTGAAAAAATTACATAATATGAAAAAAATATTGGAAAGAATATTGGCGTCATGCGCCGAATCGATTTTGAAAAAATATCATCCGCGAGTGATCGGCATTACCGGCAGTATTGGCAAGACTTCGGCCAAGGAGGCGATTTATGCTGTGTTGAACACCAAATTTAATGTTCGGGAAAATAAAAAAAATTATAACAATGAAATCGGCGTTCCGCTGACCGTTATCGACGCTGAGTCAGGCGGGAATTCAATTCTTGGTTGGATGAAAGTTTTTCGAAAAGCGATCAAATTGATTTACGGAGAAAATAAAAATTATCCGGAAATATTGATCATGGAAATGGGAGCGGATAAGCCCGGAGATATTGAATATTTGGTGAACATTGCGCCTTGCAATATCGGAGTGGTGACGACTATCGGGCCGACGCATTTGCAAGCTTTCGGAACAGTGGAAAAAGTTGCCAGAGAAAAACAAAAAATTGTGAGCCATCTGAACAAAGACGGCGTCGCGATTTTGAATTATGATGATTTGTTGGTTCGGAAAATGGCGGAAAAGACAAAAGCGAAAGTTGTTTTTTTCGGTTATTCGGAAAAAGCGGATATTCATTCGGTTGATCTGGCGAATCATGGCGTGACAATGGATTTGCAAGGAATAAAATTTAAAATTTCCGACGGCCGAAGTTCTGTGCCGGTTTTTCTGCCCGGAGTGGTCGGCATTCATCAGATTAATTCCGCGCTCATTGCCGCGGCTGTGGGAAATTCCCTCGGAATGAATTTGATCGATGTTTCCATCGGATTGAAAAATTATCGGGCGCCAAAAGGAAGAATGAATTTGATCGAAGGAATTGAAAACAGTTTGATGATTGATGATACTTACAATTCATCGCCAAAAGCGGCGGCAGCCGCGTTGGAAACCTTGGCAAAGTTGAATATTTCCGATGCTCGGAGAAAAGTGGCGATTTTGGGCGATATGCTGGAACTGGGAACTTTTTCAGAACAAGCGCATTATGAATTGGGAAAATCTGTGGCGGATTTGAAAATAGATTTTTTGATTTGCGCGGGAAATATGAGGCACAAAATAGTTCAGGGCGCAATGGAAAACGGTTTTTCCGGCGACAATATTGTTGAATTCCGCGATTCGGTCGAGGCTGGACAAACCGTGCGAAATTTGATAAAGTCCAATGAATTGATTTTGGTAAAAGGCTCGCAAGGCGCAAGAATGGAACTCATTGTAAAAGCGTTGATGCGCAATCCGGAAGACGCGAAAAAATTGTTGGTGAGGCAGACGGGAGAGTGGATTAAGAGTTAGTTGCCACCACCGCAGCGTGCGGGGCAGGCGAATTATCTTTTGTGATTTGTGATTTCGAGCTTGTCCCGCAGCGTGCGGGATCCCGCTCACAGCGGTGATTTAGGCTTTAGTATTTAGAATTTAGGATTTTAATTGTGCTACATGTTATATGTTATATGAGCAGTGTTCCATGATTAGTGTTCCCTGATTAGTGCTCCCTGACAAGTGCTCCCTGAAAATCACGGCCTCATCGTCTAGTGGTTAGGACGCATGGTTCTCATCCATGTAACCGGGGTTCGATTCCCCGTGGGGCTACCAAAAAATCATCATCGCGAGATGGTGATTTTTTGTTATTTAGGAAATTAATTTGAGTTATCCACATTTAAATTTGCCGTTCGGTTTTTGTTTGGTATAATGAAGTTAGAACCGAACAGAAAGCGAACGTTAGTGAGTAAGAGATTGAGAGAATAAGAGATTTAGAGATAAAGTCAGAAATTCAATTTCGTAGATTCTAAGTCTCTCAGTTTCTGTCATTTTATCTAACTATTCTAAAGAATGAAGCATTCATATAAATAATTAAGAATTTGGCAAAAAGGATATGAGTTGTTGATGAAAATTTATGAGGCAACTCGAAATTTTCCACAGGAAGAACGATTTGGATTGATATCAGATATTAGACGATCGGCGAATTCCATTATCGCAAATATTGCAGAAAGTCATGGACGTTATTACTATCTCGATAAAATTCGTGTTTTATACATTGCTCGAGGTGAAATAGAAGAAGTTAGTAGCCACCTCGCGGTTGCAACCGGTTTGCAGTATCTATCCATAGCGGAATCAACGGATTTTTTACAAGAATATGAAGGTTTACAACTCGGATTAAATGATTTCATTGCGAGTTTATTACATCAATCAACTGCAATAAAAAAAAGTTCTAAAAAAAATAATTCCCAATAACTCAATCTTCCAATCTCTCAATCTCTTAATCTCTTAATTATTCTAATATAATCACTTATGACTAAACTAACCAAACGCCAAAGCGAAATACTCCGATTCGTCACCAACTTCGTAAAGGACTACGACTACGCTCCCAGTCAACGCGAGATTGCTGAGAATATGGGATTATCTTCACCGGCCACGGTTCACCAGCACTTGCAGCTTTTGAAAAGTAAAGGATTTCTCAAATGCGATCCTGATGTGCCGCGAGGAATCGAACTTACCAGCAAAGTTTTAAAACTGGGAAAAACAATTGAATTGCCGCTTGTCGGATTGATTACAGCGGGCGAACCGATAGAAGCGATCGAAGAGAAGGAAACAATGGCTGTGCCGGCTGATCTGGTTTCCGATGAAAGTTCTTATGTCTTGAAAGTAAAAGGAGAATCAATGATCGAAGAAGGAATTTTGAGCGGAGACTATGTGATTGTTGAACGCAATCATTATCCGAAAAACGGAGATGTGGTAGTCGCTCTGTTGAATAACGCTTATGCCACTTTGAAAAAGTTTTATCGCGAGACAAACAGAATCAGACTTCAGCCGGCAAATGCGACAATGAAACCGATTTTTTGCAAAGATGTGGCCATCCGCGGAGTGGTGAGAGCGATTATTCGCAAGTTCGCATAATAAAATAAAAAAAGTAATTCATAAAAAGGCGCGGGAAAGAATTGTTTGTGACAAAAGCATGGACAAATAATCCTTTCCTCAGCCAAAAAAATTAATCTTATGTCAAAAAGAAAAGTTCGATCAATAGTAAGAAAATTTACCGGATTTTGGGAGGATTTGACGATTAATGTGTGAGTTGTTGCAAGGAACAATCAGCAAGGAGCAGGGAACACTAATCATGTAGCATGTAACAATTCGCAGGGAGCAAGGAGCACTAATCAGGGAACCCCGCCCTTCGCGAAGAGCGGGGGAACACAATTTAATTCCTAAATCCGAAATTCCAAACACCAAGTAAATTATAATTCGCCTGCCCCGCACGCTGCGGTGGCAGCAACCTACGGCAAGGAACAAGGAACACTAATAGGGGATCACAATATCAAATAGTTCGAAAGGTTTATAAATAGCTAAGAAGCTATTTATCCCGCCCGCGGCGGGAATGAGCTACAAGCTAAAAAGCTAATTCGTAACAATTATATGAAAACAAACAACAAAGGAAAATTTATTATCACTTATTATCCGCAGAATCAAAAATCAATCGGCATGTTCGTATCAATCAAAAAGTCATAACAATCAATTCAATCAATATGTATGAAACAATAGGACAACAAGTTGAAGTATTAGTCGCTTTTATGCGCGATCGCGTTTTACCTCTTTCGTTTCGGTGGAACAATAAAAAATATTCCATCAATAATGTAAATTTGGCTTATTACGATCGGGAAGGCAGGAAAAAATGCTATCATTATTCAGTGACCAGCGATGGCAGTTGTTTCAAATTGAGTTTTGACACGGAAAGCAATCAGTGGTTTTTGCAAGAAGCGTTTTATGCAGCTTAAAAGAATTATTCTGCATTTGGATATGGATTCGTTTTTTGCAACGGTTGAACAGCAGGCAAATCCGTTTTTACGGGGAAAGCCGATTGTTGTTTCCGGAAAGGAAGGATCTCGCAGTGTAATTGTCGCTTCTTCGCGGGAAGCGAAAAAATGGGGAATCAAAACAGCCATGCTTCCGAGAGAAGCGAAAAAATTATGTCCGACATTGATATTTGTCGAGCCGGACGGAGTCAAATATGAATATTTAAGTCGAAAGTTTATTGAAATTTTGAAATTGTATACTGATAAAGTTCAAGTGTTCAGTATTGATGAAGCATTTTTGGACTTGACCGGATTTGTCGCGGATTTTAACGGCGCGCGCGAGATTGCGCTTGAAATTAAGCGGAAATACAAAAATGAACTGGGCGATTGGATCAGTTGTTCCGTGGGAATCGCGGGAAATAAGTTGTTGGCGAAATTGGCATCTGATTTGGAAAAGCCGGACGGTTTGGTAATTATTGATGAAAAAAATAAAGAACAAATTTTAGATAAAATAAAATTAACGGATTTTTGCGGAATAGGCAGACAGCTGGAAAAAAGATTGGATGCTTTGGGAATAAATTCGGTCTCCAAATTGAAAGATTATCCTCTTCATAATTTAATTAACGAATTCGGAAATGTTGCCGGACATCGGCTTCATGACATGAGCTTTGGCATTGATTTTGATCCGGTTGTTTCTTATCTCAATGAGTATGAACCGAAATCAGTGAGCCGAGCTTATACATTGCCGCGCAATACTTGGGAAATTGAAGAAATTTTGGCTGTGCTCATGCATTTGTGCGAAAAAGCGGGCAGAGAACTTCGCCGAAAAAAATTGTCAGCCAAAACATTAATATTTTATTTGCGCTATGCTGATTTTTCTCATGGCGGCGCGAGAAAAACATTGCCGCGTTATGTGAATGACAGTTTTGAAATTTATCAAATAGGGGAATGTCTGTTAAAAAAAATCAATTTGAAAAAGCCTGTTCGTTTGATCGGGCTTTGGCTCACTAATTTATCTCCGAGCTCTCAGCAGATTCCGCTCTGGCGAGAAGAAAGAAAAAAACAAAAACTGATTCCTTTTTTGGATAAAATAAACGATATTTACGGAGAATTAACCATCAAGCCGGCATTTTTGTTAAAATTGAAAAGACTGAGGAAAAAGGTCGGCGGATTTAAAGTGAAAGACTGATGTGTTATAATTTAATTATTAACAAATAAACAAAAAATTTATGGCATGCGGATGCAAACCAAAAGCAGGCTGTTGCAAGCCAAAAGCGAAAAAAACGGCTAAGAAAAAATAGCAGAATAAGCATTTTGAAGCGAAAAACAAAAAAGTAAGCCGAACAGGGCTTACTTTGTGTTTTTCGCACAGTGTTGTTTCCTGATATCTGAAAATTCTGGTATAATTTATTTGTATGGATCTGGGAGAATTGCAAAAATTTGTGGAAAACTTGCTGAGCGATAATATTGTTTACGCGCCGATGAAAAAAGAGGCGAAAGTTTTTGTTTCTCCGATAAATAATTTTGCTGAGATTGATTGGACATCTGAGTTGCCGGCAAATTCATTCAAATCGGTTTTTCTTCCGCCCGAGGAAATTTTGTGGAAAAATGCGGGCAAGAAATTTAAAACCGCATTTGCTTCAAAAAAAACAATCGCGCTTGCTATGAATGTATTGGATCTGCAGGCGTTTACTTTATTTGAGCATGTTTTTGAAAAGGATATTTATTATCAGAGGAGAAGACAAAATACGTTTGTTGTCGGATTTACCGCCGGACTGCCGGATGATTTTCGCAAATACAAAATTTTTCACGCTGATTATGAGGAAAATGTTTTGGAACATTTGATTTTTGATATTTTCATCGAAAAACAGAAAAATGGGAATTTCATATTTTTTTCCGGATCGGAAAAAGGACAGAAATTATTGGAGGAAAATAATGTCAAGGATTATGAGCATATAGAATTCGCCGGGTTGGTTCCCGAGTCCGGCATGAATCCTCGGCTGATTGCCAATAGAAAAGCTGTTGAACTGAGTTTTAACGACAAACTCTGGGACGAATTGGCGGAAATATGTCTGGCTTGCGGAAAATGCTCGGTTGTTTGCCCGACTTGTTTTTGTTTTAATTTGGAAGATGATCCGCAACTGAACGGCGTTGAGAGAAAAAGGCAATGGACGAGTTGTTTTTATCCGGAATTTTCAAAGATTTGCGGAAATAAAAAAGAATTGGCTGAGGTGAAAAAGAAATTATATTTTTGGTATTATCATAAATTTGTCAGAATTCCCGAAGAATTGTCATATTACGGATGTGTCAGCTGTATGCGCTGTTTCAATGTTTGTCCTGTGGGAATAAATATTGCAGCCAATTTGCAGAGATTGGCGAAAAATCAACAAAAGTAATTTATGAAAAATAATTACGCTTACGAATTAGCGAGGGTCATAAAGGTTGTTCGCGAGAATCCTATAACCAATACTTTGCATTTGAAATTGGCAAATCAAAAGCGTTTTCAATTTCTTCCTGGACAATTCGTGCAAATAGGAATTCCGGGGTTTGGCGAATGTCCGATCGCGATTTCTTCCGCTCCGCAGGATGCGGGTAAATTTATTTGTTTGACAATAAGAGGAGTGGGAGAACTGACGAAAAAATTGCTGACTTTGAAAGCGGGCGACATTGCTTTTGTTCATGGTCCTTATGGCAACGGTTATCCGGCGGTGGAAAAAAATTTGATTTTGATTGCCGGCGGATGCGGGTTCATTCCGCTCGTGTCTGTTTATGAAAATAATAAAAATCGAAAAGATATAAAAATACAGATTTTAATGGGTTGCCGCAATGAAAATCTTTTGCTTTTTCGGAAAAAGATGCAACAAGCGCAGATGAAACATGATTTGAATTTGATTCTCGAGGAAACATTGTCAAAAAGTTTTGCGGCGCAAAAGGGACTGATAACCGATTTACTGAAAAAAAATAAATTATTGGCAAACGCAACGGTTTTTGTTTGCGGACCGCCGGCCATGTATCCCGCTGTTGTGAAAAAATTACTGGAGTTGAAAGTTGCGCCGGCTGACATTTATCTGACGCTGGAAAAAAGAATGCATTGCGGTGTCGGGATTTGCCAGCATTGCGCTGTGGGAACAAAATATGTGTGCAAGGACGGACCGATATTTTCTTATGAATATTTGCGCACGTTGTCGGAATATCAATATTGATTAAATTTTTTGAGATTAATTATGAATGAAATTTATAGCGAAAAGATTTCAACGTTTTATTTCATTACGATTACGCTGGCGATTACTTGTTTGATTTTGTTTTTTGTCATCATCGCTCCGTTTCTGGGCAAACAGCTTTTCATAAATAATAATATCAAAATAGTGATAGCGATAATTCTTGTTTTTGATTTGATTGTGCTTTTTTCGTTCAGAACATTGAATATTCTGCTGACAGAAGAAAAACTGATTTTCGGCTTCGGCCGTTTCAGAAAAAAATTAAATTTTTCCGAAATAGAAAAAGTGGAATTGGGGGAATATAAATTTTCAAATTATTTTGGATATGGAATTCGTTTCGGCCGCGACAAAACGGTCGGCTATGTGCCGCGCGGCGGGCGGGGATTGAAAATTTTTGTGAGAAAACAGCCGACTTATTTTATCATTACCGAGCGGGCGGAGGAATTGAAATCATTGCTGGAAAAACAATTGAGTCTTGTTGACGCGCGGCGCGGTTAACCCAGAGCATTGCGTCAATTATTAAAACGAAAAAATGAAAACAAAAAAAATGGAAATCGGATTTTTTTCATTGACTTCCTGCGAAGGATGTTTGTTTGCTTTGTTGGATTTGAAGGAGAAATTTTTCGCGTTGAACAAAAAAGTAAGGATAAAGTCGTTTCGGTTGCTCGAAGAAGGAATTCATATGTCGGAGGAAAAATTCGACATTGCTTTTGTCGAGGGAAGTCCGTTGACAGAGCAGAACATTGAACAGCTGAAAAAAGTCAGAAAGCAGGCGAAAACATTGATTGCCATCGGCTCTTGCGCGCATATCGGCGGAATTTATCATTTGAAACAGTATAGCGACAAAGAAAAAATATTCAATTATGTTTACAGTGGAAATGTTGGCGTGGAAAACTTTGATGTGTTGCCGGTAAATAAGATCGTGAAAGTTGATTATTTTTTACCGGGCTGTCCGGTGAATGCAAATGAATTTTTACAATTTATTCATGGATTGATAATCGGAAAAAGTCCGAGCATAGAACAAAATCCCGTTTGTCGCGAGTGTCAAATTCGCGGTTATGAATGCGTTTTGCAAAAAGGAGAAATTTGCTTGGGTCCGATTACTCAGGCCGGATGCGATGCCGTTTGTCTGAAATCAAAGCAAGGCTGCTGGGGATGCCGCGGATTGGCGGAAGACGCGCAGATTGAAAATTTGGTAAAAGAATTGAGAAAAAAACACACTGACCATGAAATAATAAAAGTGCTGGAAGTTTTTGGAATTAAAGATTTGTTGAATTAAATTTAAATATGAAAACGATTCAAATAAATCATATCGCGAAAACCGAAGGGCATTTGAGTTTTGTCGGCGCATTGATTGACGGCGATTTCGCTCAGGCGAGGATTGAGACCGAGGAGGGCGCGCGATTGATCGAAGGAATTTTGCTCGGCCGAAAATATTATGAAGCGCCGATTATCACTTCTCGCATTTGCGGCATTTGTCCGATTGTTCACAATTTGACGGCAATTAAAGCGTTGGAGCAGGCGTTGAATGTGCGCGCGACAAAAGAAGTTTTGGTTTTGCGAAAGATTTTGTTGCTGGGTCAGTGGATTCACAGCCATGCTTTGCACGCATTTTTTCTGTCTTTTCCCGATTTGGTCGGAATTAACAATAATCTGAATTTATTGAAAAAATATCCGAAACAAAGCGAGCTGGCTTTGCAAGTCAGGGATTGGGCGGTGGAAATCTGTCGGATTATCGGCGGACGCACGGTTCATCCGATCAATAGCGTGATCGGAGGATTCAATGTTGAGCCGGATTTCACTGAATTGGAAAAATTGATGGAACAACGAGAAGAAATTTTGCAAAAAGCGATAAAGATTTTTGATTTTATCAGCGCTCGCCGTTTGCCGAAATTTCAACGGCCCACGAATTATGTTTCCTTGAAAACAAAAAATGAATATGCTTATTATGACGGCGACATGTTTTTTTCGGACAATGATCAAACAGTCAAAGTTGAAACAGCCCTGCGGGAAATCGAAGAAATTATTTTGCCGTATGAAAGAGTGAAGCGGGTTCGCCATGATGGAAGAGCGATCATGGTCGGCGCGCTCGCCAGAATCAATAATAATTTTGACGGATTGAATGCAAACGCGAAAAAATCGTGGGAAAAATTGGGAATTATTTTGCCTTGCTATAATTCTTTTTACAATATTTTCGCGCAGGTAGTGGAAATTATTCATTGCGTGGAAGAAATCGAATCATTATATTCCGAATATCAAAAAATGCGGGAGAAAAGCGGTTTTGATTCCAGATTGAAAGTAAATTTCGAGCCGAATCCGGGAAAAGGATTTGCCGCCATGGAAGCGCCTCGCGGAATTTTGTATCATGAATACGAACTTGATCGAGCGGGAAATATTTTGCATTGCAATATTATTTCTCCGACAACCATTTTTATTTCAAATTTGGAACAAGATCTGGAACAGCTGATTCCTCAATTGAAAAAATTATCCGATGTTAAGAAGAAGGTTGTGATTAAGACATTGATTCGAGCTTATGATCCTTGTATTAGTTGCGCGACGCATTGAGGGCATATAGCATATAACATGTAGCATATAACATGTAACAAAATTTTAAGGTTGATTATTGGTATGGATGAAAATTACCATTGTATATTGAATACGAAAATTAAGTTGTATTCGCATGGGGTTTACAAATTAACGAAAAGTTTTCCCAAAGAAGAATTGTATGGACTCACAAGTCAATTGAGAAGAGCGGCAATTTCTGTCGGTGCAAATTATACTGAAGGTTATGCGAGGAGGAAGCCTCTTGTAATGAAGAATTTTTTTGAGATTTCGTACGGTTCTTTGAAGGAAAGTCGTTATCTTTTGGAATTTGCAAGTGAAGAAAACTATATAGGCGATATTGAATCCTACAAAAATATCCAAGCGCTTGGCGATGAAATCGGCGCGATGCTATGGAAAACGCTTGAAAATATAAGAAATTAAAGTTTTGCACGTTTTTGCCTCATGTTTCAAGTTTTGCAACATGAATTGTAAATAAATATAACGCCTAAATATTGTTTCATGAATTGTAATAAATATTTTTTCGATTTTTGTTACATGCTACATGTTACATGCTACATGTCCAATGCACGACCTACACGCGGCTGATAAAATCCAACGTTTAATCATCGAACAAGCGAAAAAAAACCGGCTGAACGCTGTTTTGGAAATTGTAATTGAACTGGGTTGCGTCATAGAACATGGCGCTGATATTACTCCGGAAAATTTGGAATTCAATTTGCAGATGTTAAACAAGGGAACTTTGGCGGAAAAAGCGAAAATAATTATAAATAAAGTTTCGGGCAACAGCTGGAAATTGGTTTCCATTTCCGGAGAATAAAAATATCGTATGAAAATAAGAAATATAAAAGAACTTAAACCGAGGAGAAAACGGATTGTCCTGCGAGTTGATTACAATGTGTCATTGGATAGCGGCGGAGTGGCTGATGATTTTAAAATAAAACAGACATTGCCGACAATTGAATATTTGTTGAAAAATAAAAATAAAATTGTATTGTTGTCTCATTTTGGACGCCCGGCGAGAAAAAGAATAGCCGCATTGTCCCTTTTGCCGGTGTTTAAACGCTTGAAATATTTATTGCGCGACAGCAAAGCGCAAATGAAATTCTTTGATGAAAAAATTGACAGCCGATTGGCGGAAAAATTGAAAAGTGAAACCGCTGATATTATTTTTCTTGAAAATATTCGTTTTGACGAGAGAGAAGAAAAGAATGATTTGAAATTCGCCAAATTGTTGTCGCAATTGGGTGATATTTATGTGAACGAAGCTTTTGCCTCCAGCCACCGGAAATGCGCTTCAATCGTTGGCATTACGAAATATTTGCCGAGCTATGCGGGATTTAATTTTGTGAATGAAATCAAATTTTTGGAAAAGGCGCAAAAGCCGAAAAAACCGGCGGTGGCGATATTGGGAGGAATAAAAGTCAATACAAAATTGCCGTTTGTAAAATTATTTTTGAAAAACTACAGCTATGTTTTGCTGGGCGGAGCAATGTCAAATACAATGCTTCGCGCGAAAGGATATGAAATCGGAGGATCGATTTTTAACGAAGAGTATTTGAAAAAGGCAAAACTTTTGCTCAAATCAAGGAAATTATTATTGCCGAAAGATGTGGTCATCGCGGATAAAAAATCAAAGAAAAATATCAGGATTGTAAAGATAGTACGAGCAAAAAAAATTTGTTTGAGCAATGAAGAAATTTTCGACATCGGACCGGAGACAATTAAATTTTTTTCCGATAAAATAAAAAAAGCGCAGACAATTCTCTGGAACGGAACACTGGGAATGGCGGAAGTTCCTCAATTCAGCCATGGAACCATGGCAATCGCAAAAATGATTGCCGCCCGATCCAGCGGCCGAGCTCTGGGAATAATCGGCGGCGGAGAAGTTGTGCGCGCGGCTCATTCCACGAAAATGTCAAGGTATTATGACTTTATTTCCACCGGCGGCGGAGCAATGCTTGAATTTTTACAGGGGAAAACATTGGCTGGATTGAAGCCATTGTTGAAATCGCAATAACTGGAATGTTGTTTGAAATTATTATTCAATGTTATAATAAAGAAAATAAAATAAAAAATAATCATTTAAAATTATGGAGGAAAAAACAGCGTCGTATCATTATCATCCGGGAAAGCGCATAGTTATGGTTATATTTGTGATCATGTTGTTGTGCCTTTCTCTTTTTCTGCTGATGCAAAGCAGAAATATCATGAAAGCTTATGATTATATCGGAAAACCGGCGGAAATTCAAAATACGATTTCCATTTCGGGCGAGGGAAAAGTGACAGCCATTCCTGATGTCGGAAAAATAGAAATAGGAGTCAGAACGGAAAAGACGACGGTGGCGGAATCGCAAAAAGAAAATAGTTTGAAAATGAATGACATATTAAAGGCGATCAAAGCGCAAAAAGTAGAGGACAAAGATATTAAAACTTCATATTATTATGTTGATCCCAAATATGATTGGTCAGACGGCAGAAGTAATATTGTCGGATATACTGTAAGCCAAGCTGTTTCAGTGAAGATCAGAGAAACCGATAAAGTAAGCGAAATATTGAAACTGGCAACGGAAAATGGAGCGAATATTGTCGGCAGTTTGAGTTTTGAAATCGATGACATGGTGCAATTGAAAGAGGAAGCGCGCGCAAAGGCGATAGAAGATGCTCAAGTGAAAGCGGAAAAATTGGCAAAGTCATTGAATGTGAAATTGGGAAGAGTCATATCTTTTTATGAATCAGAAGCGCCTCAACAGTATGATTACGCAAAAACCGCTTATGGATTGGGCGGCGGAGCGGCTGAATCAGTAGCGCCGGCAATAGAAAAGGGAGAAAATGAGATTAATATTCAGGTTTCGATTTCTTATGAAATTTTGTAGTTAGAGGGTAGGGGAGGCAGACAAACTGCCTCCTTTTGATTTTTTTGACGGAAGCGCTGAATTTTCATATAATAGTATTGGCAAGACAAAAAATTGTGTTTGTTTATTTAAATTAACCAAATAAATTATGAAAATCAGAAAAATAACCGCGAGGGAAATTTTGGATTCACGCGGCACGCCCACGATTGAAGCGCGAGTGGAATTGGAAAATGGAATGACCGCTAAAGCTTCTGTCCCATCCGGCGCTTCGACCGGAATTCATGAAGCATTGGAATTGCGGGACAATGATAAAAAAAGATTTCTCGGCAAAGGCGTGTTGAAAGCCGTTTCAAATGTTAACAAAAAAATTGCTTCGGCCTTGAAAGGACAGAATATTACGGCGCAGAGAAAACTTGATGAGGCAATGCTTGAGCTTGACGGCACTGAAAACAAAAGCAATTTGGGCGCGAACGCAATTTTGTCTGTTTCGCTTGCTTGCGCCAGAGCGGGCGCTTTATCAACAAAGAAACCTTTGTATAGATATATTCGTCAGGCGTTCGGATTGAAAGAAAAAAATTGGAGATTTCCACTTCCAACGATGAACATTATAAATGGAGGAAAGCACGCGGACAATTCTTTGACCGTTCAGGAATTCATGGTCGTTCCGAAAGCAAAAACTTTTGAAAAACGAGTACGAATCGGAGCTGAGGTTTTTCAAAATTTAAAATTATTGTTAAAGGAGGCCGGTTATCAGACATTGGTTGGCGATGAAGGCGGATTTGCTCCAAATTTGAGATCAAATGAGGAAGCTTTGGATTTTATTGTGGCGGCAATCAAAAAGGCCGGCTACAAACCGGGACGCGACGCTTTTTGCGCGGCTGATCTTGCTCTTTCCGAATATTATAATGACAAAACTGGAAAATACGCGCTCAACGATAAAACCGGAAAAAAAGTTGTTGACGCGGAACAAGTAATAAAAACTTTGGCGGATTGGATGAAAAATTATCCGATTATTTCGCTGGAAGATCCGTTTGCCGAAGATGATTGGACTAACTGGCAAAAAGCGACGGCAAAATTTAGGAAAAAAGTTTCTTTGGTTGGCGATGATTTGTTTGTGACAAATGTAGAGCGCCTTGAAAAAGGAATTGAAATGAAAGTTGCCAATGCCATTCTCATAAAACTGAATCAGATCGGAAGTTTGTCGGAAACGATTGAGGCGATTTATCTGGCAAAAAGAAATAAATATAAAGTCAGCGTATCTCATCGGTCGGGCGAAACTTGCGACACATTTATCGCGGATTTGGCGGTGGCGGTAAATTCGGATTTCATAAAAACCGGTTCATTGTCCCGTTCGGAGCGAGTGGGCAAGTACAATCGTTTGATGGAGATTGAATTGGAATTAAAATAATTTATTATGCGTTCAGCAAAACCGATTATATTATTAATATTGGATGGCTGGGGAATTGCGCCGAAGAACAGAGGCAATGCCATCGAATTGGCGAGAAAGCCGCATTTTGATAAATTGTGGGACAAATTTCCTCACACCCTATTGAAATCGCACGGAAATTTTGTCGGACTGCCGGATGATCAAGTGGGAAATTCCGAAGCTGGGCACATGATTATCGGAGCCGGGCGCAGAATTGAGCAAGACTCTTATCGGATTTCAAAATCAATCAAGGACGGTTTGTTTAGAAAAAATTTGGCTTTGCTCGAAACGATCGAGTATGTGAAAAAAAACAATTCGGATTTGCATCTGATGGGGTTGGTATCTCGGGGCGACAGTCCGCATTCATCGCTTGAGCATCTCTATGAATTGGTGAATTTGGCGCACGAAAAAAAAGTGAAAAATATTTTTCTTCACCTTTTCACCGATGGGCGCGATGCGCCGCAGTTTTCCTCTTTGAAAATTGTTGATGAAATTTTCAAAAACATTGATGGCAAAGCGAAATTGGTCTCGCTTGTCGGCAGGTTTTACGCCATGGATCGAGCGAAAAATTGGGAGCGCACGGAAGCGGCATATGATTGTCTGACTTCGAATATAGGAGCTTGTTATTCCGGTTATCGCGACGCGATCATGCATGCTTACAATCAGAAAACAACCGATGAATTTTTGCAGCCGACAATTATATGCAAGGATAAAAAACATGGAAGATTGAGCCGCGTAAAAGATAATGACGCAATGATTTTTTTCAATTTAAGATCAGACAGAGCGAGGCAATTGACAAAATGTTTCGTGCAAAAGCAATTTAACAAGCTGAACAAGAACGCATTCAGAAGAAAAAAGGTTTTGGAAAATTTTAAATTTTGCGCTTTTACTGATTTCGGTCCGGATCTTGATTCCATTCTCACCGCTTTTCCCGGCGCTGACATAAAAAATACATTGCCGATGCTGTTGCGGGACAAAAAACAGGTTTATATCGCGGAAACGGAAAAATACGCGCACATGACCTATTTCATAAACGGTGGTTATGCTGATCCGGTGAACGGCGAGGATAGAATTAGAATTCCGTCTTTAAAGATTAAGAGTTATGATGAAAAACCGGAAATGTCAGTAAAAAAGATCGTGAAAAAAGTTTTAGCTTTGATTGATTCTGAAAAATATAATTTTCTTGCCATCAATTTCGCGAATCCCGATATGGTCGGACATACCGGAAATTTGTCAGCGGCAATCAAGGCGATTGAATGCGTTGATCATTGCATGTGTGCAATTGTTCGAGCGGCATTAAAAAAGAAAGGCATGGCAATAGTGACGGCTGATCATGGCAACGCGGAAAAAATGATTGATTTGGAAACCAATGAAATTTGGACTGAACATACGACAAATCCGGTGCCGTTTATTCTGGCAAATCCCGAAATGATCGGAGTGCGTTTGCGCAAAGGAACCATCTGCGATATTGCGCCGACGATTTATAAATTATTCAATTTCAGAAAAATCCCAAAAGCGATAAATAAAAATTTAATAAAATAAAAAGTATGGACAATATTTCCGGGCCGGTGATTTTAATTATACTCGATGGATGGGGAATAGCGGCCGCTTCCGAGGGAAATGGAATAACATTGGCCAAAACTCCGAATTTCAATAAATATGTGGCCGGATATCCGGCAATGACTTTGCTCTCTTCCGGACAGTCAGTCGGATTGTCATGGGGCGAAATGGGAAATTCCGAAGTCGGACATTTGAATTTGGGAGCGGGAAAAATTTTTTATCAAAATTTGCCGCGCATTGACAAATCAATTGAAGACGGCAGTTTGTTTGAAAATAAAGCGTTGTCAGATGCGGTGGCGCATGTTAAACAGAATGGTTCAAAGCTTCATTTGATGGGTTTGGTTGGCGAGGGAAATGTTCATGGCATGAGCCGGCATTGCGTCGCTTTATTGGAATTCGCCGCCAGAAATAAAATGAAAGACGTTTATCTGCACGCATTTCTCGACGGACGCGATACGATTTACAACAGCGGAAAAGGATTTGTTGAAGAATTGGAACAGAAAATAAAAGAGATAGGCGTTGGAGAAATTGCATCTTTGCATGGACGATTGTATGCCATGGATCGGGACAATCGCTGGGAGCGCGTGGAAAAAACTTATCGCGTTTTGACTGAGGGGAGAAGCGAAGAATATTCAAAAGATCCGATCGCCGCCATTGAAAAGTCGTACAAAGAAAAAGTATATGATGAAGAATTTGTTCCGCTTGTGATAGGGCAGGAAGGAAAGCCAAAAGCGGTGATTCAAGATAATGATGCGGTGATATTTTTCAATTTTCGCGCTGATCGCGCTCGGCAATTGACGCACGCTTTCATGGATGATTCGTTTGAAAAGTTCAATCGCGGAGCAAAAATAAATAATTTGTTTTTTGCGACAATGACCGAATATGAAGCAGGCTTGCCGGTGCAGGTTGTTTTTGAAAAGGAAATGATTAAAACATCATTGCCGAAAATAATAAGCGAAAAAGGATATCGCCAGTTGCATATTGCGGAAACGGAAAAATACGCGCACGTCACTTTTTTCTTCAGCGGCGGAGTGGAAGATCCGTTCGAAGGAGAGGAGAGAATTGTCATTCCTTCACCCAAGGTGGCGTCTTATGCTGAAGCGCCGGAAATGTCAGGCGGAAAAGTGGCGGATGCATTGATAAAAGAAATCATAAAAGACAAACATGATTTTATTGTTGTTAATTTCGCCAATCCCGATATGGTCGGACATACTGGAGATATAAATGCGACCATGCGAGCGGTGGAGCAGGTGGACAAATGGCTGGGCGAGGTGGTTGATTTGGTTTTGTCCAAGAATGGAAAGGCCGTAATCGTGGCTGATCATGGCAACGCGGAAGAATTGATCAATCTTCAAACCAGCGAGATGGACAAAGAACACAGCACCAATCCTGTGCCATGCTTGTTCGTCGGCCATGAATTCGAGGGAAAGACGATCAGCGATGTGCTGGATGTGGGAAATGATCTCAGCTTGATCCATCCGGCAGCTCTTTTGTCGGACATCGCGCCGACGATTCTCCGTTTGATGAATATTGAAATTCCCGAAGACATGACCGGCCGGCCGTTGATTTGATGCAATGATTTGTGAATGTTAAATAATTGTATTTAATCGCTTTGGGGTAAATTCCCCGCAGCTTGCTGCGTAAGTGGTACAATGGAGGGATGAGCGAATATCTACATAAAATTCATAATGTGTCGGTTCTGTTATATCATTTTGTATGTCCGGCAAAATACAGGAGTTCAGTTTTCGAGTCGGAAGAAGTGGATGCGGAGTTAAAGAAAGTCTGTTTAGAGATAAGCAAGAGATATGAGATAAGATTTATGGAAATTGGTACGGACAAGAATCATGTTCATTTTCTCGTGCAGTCTGTGCCGATGTATAGTGCTAAAAAGATAGTACAAACAATAAAAAGTATAACAGCGAGAGAGATATTTAAGAGTTGTCCTGAGGTAAAGAAA
>JAHIRY010000048.1 GCA_018818405.1 Patescibacteria group bacterium
ATTTTCAAAAAAGAAAAAAGTTTTTTCAAAAATATTATTTTATCTTCTTGTAATAATTCTCGGATTACTTGCCATGGTTTTCGCTGAATCCGAAGGCGCGTTGCTCGGCGCTGGCGGTGGAATTGTTTTTATTTTGCTAGCGAGAGTATTGGCGGAGAGATTGAGAGATAAAGAGATTAATTTCAAAAGAAAGTTAATCATTTTACTTATTCTGATTATCTCGCTTTTAGCCATTTCTCAATTCAAAACTTACATAATTGAAAAAGCGACCCTCTCCGATCATTCCGGACAAATCAGACAACAGATGTGGCGCGAGACTTGGCAAATGTTGACCGATGGAAGAGAAATAACCGGCGCCGGTCTGGCGAATTATCAGAATTCAATTGAAAAATATCATCAAAGCGGAATATATATCAGAAATGATGATCCTGATTTTGACGAGAAGATTAGAATTTCACTGGAATATCAGCAAGCGAATTGGCAACCGATTGAAATTTATCTTTATCCGCACAACATTATTTTGAATTTCTGGAGCGAAATCGGAATGTTCGGACTGCTGGTTTTCATTCTGTTGAATTTGAAAATGCTTTTAAATTATCGCAAAGTAAAGAACGCGGAAAACAAAGAGTTTTATTTTGTTCTGATCGCCGTCTTGCTGGCGATCTGGGTTCACGGCTTGGTCGATGTTCCGTATTTCAAAAATGATTTGAGCGTTTTTTTCTGGTTGATTTTCGGCATGAGCGTTGTGCTCGCCCGCAGCAGGAAATCATTGGAATGATGCTGGATTTTTTTGAAAAGAAAAGTTATAATGCTGCAAGGCGATTTAATTTGTGGAGAGGTGCTAGAGTGGTTGAATAGGTCGCTCTCGAAAAGCGATGTGGCTGAAAAGTCACCGTGGGTTCAAATCCCACCCTCTCCGCCATGAAGTACATGCGCGGCATGACTTCATGGTAAACCATTTTTTTAGAGTAATTTGAAATATTTGCGCGGCATGACTTTAAGGCAAGCCATTTGTTTCGCATGACATCGGACAATTCGTTTTTGGCGCAAAAATGGCGAGCCATTTTTATTGCAAGTTATGGGATGAGATGGAAATTACATAGTAAACAGATACGAAAGCAAGCGGAGATGAAATCCGCTTGACTTTTTTTGAAAATGGAATAAACTGCTTTTTTATTAAAAATCTTTTTAACATTAGTCATCGTAATACAAATAAAAAGCGAGCTTTTAACTCGCTTTTTTTTCGTTGATTGGAGTTTAACCGATTGAAAAAACTTTCTTTTTTTTCCGTTCATCCGCTTCTTCCATTTCCCGCGAAACATCCGCCAAGTCTTTCATCAAAGATATCCAAAGACGATTTTCTGTCGTCATATGATAATCATCCATCAGCGCGCGTTCCAGCGCTATAATGTCGCTGTCTCTATTTCCTTCCTTCTCAAATGCGGGATCCTGGAGTTTATCCAATTCGATAATTGCGAATCTCAGTCTTCGGCTTTTATCCAGAAAACTCACTGATGGATCGAGTGATCTCCCAAATCTCGAAGTAGACGCTTTTATTTTCGAATCTCCCGGTTTTGTATGATTTAAGTATTTGTCAAAAATTTCGTTAATAAAATCAATCCTTTTTTCATCCTTGCGACCGTCCACCGGTCCGCCGACAATATCAATCGCGGCCTTAACTCGCTGATCTTTCGTGAATTCTTGCAAAAACACAATATCGCTATTCAATCTGTCTGCCAATGCTTTGATTTTGGCTTCGTCAGCGACAACTTCCGCTGATTCAAGGAATTCCCGAATTGTCGATGTTTCCTTTCTCTTTTCTACAACCGGTTGATCTTCAGAGCGGAAAATAACCTCCGGATCGGTCTTGCCCTTCATTTTGGGCAATGATGATTTTGTTTCCATAGTATTGAAATATTAATAATTAAATCATAACGATTGAATAGTCGAATTTTTCAACACAACCATTCCGTTGTAAAGTTTATTTTATAATTATAATTCAACCGGCGGAAAAAAACAATTCAAATTCAGACAATTGACTGATGGCGTTTCGGTTTAAATCGAGTTGGTTAATTTTTTGTCGCATTGAATCCGCGCGCGAATTTTGATAAAATTATCTTATGAAAAAAATAAATTTCCCGCGCGACAGCGGCGCGCACAAGAGCGTTGTTGAATGGTGGTATTTCAACGGCAATTTGCAGGACAAATCCGGCAATCGGTTTTCGTTTATGAATTGTTTGTTCAAGCTCGATGTGAAGAAGTCGCTGATTCCGTATCTTCAATTTTTTCCGTTGAAAACGCTTTTTTCCGTTCATACGATTATTTGCGACATTGAAAAAAAGAAAACTTATCGCACGATTGATTATATTGTGATTCCGACGAAAGACAGTTTTTCCGCGCCATTGCTCTTTGCAAAATATTACAACCCGCTCAAACCGTTCATCCGCGCGGATTGCTTGATCGAAGAAAATCCTGAATCCGTTTTTCATCTGAAAAATGATCAGCTGGACTTGCAATGCGTTTCCGCAAAAAAACCGTTTCCCGCGGCAGGATCCGGTTATCTGGAATTCGGCGAACGATCAACTTATTATTATTCATACACGAATTTGAAAACAAAAGGAATTTTGAAAATCGGCAAAAGAAAAATTGAAGTCAGCGGAAAATCATGGATGGATCATCAATGGGCGGACGCGCCGTATTCCAAAGATAAATGGAACTGGTTTTGCATTCAGCTGGACAATGGCATTGAAATCATTTGTTTCGAATATGGCGGCAAAAAGAAAAAATATTCGCATGCCGGTGTTTGTCCGGCTGACGATTCTCGGCAATATTCGGAAAATTTACAGTTTGAGCCGGTCGGAAAAAAATGGAAAAGCGAATTGTCCGGCGCAGAATATCAGCTGTCGTGGAAAATTTCGAACGATGATTTGAAAATGGATTTGCTCATAAAACCGTTGTCGAGAAATGAGGAAATGATTGCCGGACCGATCAATTATTGGGAATGTCCGATCGAAGTTGGCGGAACATTTGGCAAGGAAAAAGTTATTGGCAGGGGATTTATGGAAATAGTCGGACCGGAAATGGAAAACGGAAGAATAAAAATTTTCATGAATGAAATGAAAGAAAAATTATTGGAATTCAATAAGAAACAGAAAAAATGATTTCAATTGAAAAATTTTGGGAAGAATGTGGCAGGCAGGGGTTCAACATGTTGAACCCCTGCCTGCCACATTCTTCATTTGAAAAAATCGGATTAACAATTATGAATAAATCAATCGAAGAACTTCTGTCTGATATTTTGGAAAAAAGAAAATCAGGATTGTCAGCGGAACAAATTTTGAAATTGTATCCGGAAAACAAGGAAAATGTTTTGTCCGCGCTGGAAATTTACGAATTGATGGAAGAATCGAAAAAAACAATGGAAGAAAACGAACATCTTTTGCGGGAAATATTGGGAAAATCGAAAATAAAACAAGATCATTATTTATATAGAGGGGAATCAAAAGGTCGAACCCTGAAAATTCTTTAATAATTGAATTTTTTGAATCTATGACAAAATGGAAAATCTTAATTCCGCTCGGTGTTGTTATCGCGCTGGCGATTCTTTACGGTCATTTTCATGAAAAGAATGCGAACGAATTATTTCTCACGGAAACGCCGCGGGTTCCACTGGAAAAAACCGCTCTGCCGCCGGCCACCGGAAATATTGACGATGCCGTGTCCGCAATTTTGGCGGAAATCGACGAAGAAACCGCATTGCTCGACGAGGAATTGTCTGACGCGGATCTTCTCACAGAGGACGGTGAATTAATAAATGATTTTGATCAAGCGTATGATGAAAATGAATTATAATAAAACAATCGCGATCCTTTCGCTTGCCGGAATAATGTTATTTCCTTTCGCCGGATTGGCGCAAGAGGAAAATAACGGAGAACAGCCGCTTGAATTGACTCTCGAACCGATTGCGGTGGAAAATGTTTTCTGCGATAAATTTTCCGCTTGGACGGAAAAAGTGAAAAATCGCATTGTTGAAAATGACGCCAAGCTGGAAAATTGGCGCGCGCAAAATTTAAATAAGAGAATGGAAAGATTGACCGCGCAGGACGGTAAATCGGAACAAAACAGAAAAAGATGGGATGAAAATCGGACAAATCATTTTTCAAAATTGGAAGAAAAAGCGCAAACCGACGAACAGCGGCAAGCATTGATAAAATTTCAAGAATCGGTAAATGCGGCTGTCTCTGCCAGGCGCGCGTCCATGGACGCGGCAAAATCGGCTTTTCGCGAAGGAATAAGCGCGAAGTTGCAAGCTAGAAAATCAAAAACCGATGAAGTGATTTCCGCCTATCGAAATGGCATCGACGGCATTATTGAAAAGATAAACGCTGACTGCGATACCGGCGCTGACCAGAAAGAATTGAGAACAACGGGAATGTCCGCTTTGAAAAACGCCAAAACAAAATTTCAATCCGACAGAAAGGCGATTGAAAAAGTGAATGTCTCTCTGGAAACATTGCTCTCCACTAGAAAAAAAGCAATGGAAAAAGCGCAAGCTGATTTCAAATCAGCGTTGGAAAAGGCGAAAGAAGAATTGAAATCCGTCTGGCCGGCGGAAAAACCGGCGGAAGAATCCGTTGAATAAAAGAAAATAAAAAAAACAAATCCGGCGCCAGCCGGATTTATTTTTTTTGTCATGTGTAAAAAGCATCATTTCATTTCCCGAAAACCGTGGGGAACAAAAAACTTTGTTCCCCCCCTCGCAATAAACGCGAAAATAAAATTTATTTCAAAATAAACAAACGACAACATTCGAATCGATTATATTTGTAAAAAACGAATGCAATAAAAATTGTTTTTTTAATTTTTCGAAAATGTTATGGAAAAAATATGCGTAAAAAATGATAATAATCCGCTTCGGTTGCCGGAATAAAACGGGAACGGAATTGTTACGGTTGCCGAAATTAAAACGGGGAATGGAATTGTTGCGGTTGCCGCAATAAAAACGGGAACGGAATTCGTTTCGTTTGCCGGAATGAAACGGGGAATGGAATTGTTTCGTTTGCCGCAATGAAAACGGGGAACAAAGATTTTTGTTCCCTGCGGGTTGGTTAATTTGAATAATTTTTTTTCGGAATACAATATTTTAAAAAAATTCCGCAAATGATTGCGGGGAATTTACGATTTTCGATTGGGAATGGAATTGTAATTTGTTTCATTTACCGAATAAAAATTGTTGAATGGAATCGTTTCGTTTGCCGGAATAAAACGGGGAACGGAATTGTTTCGTTTGCCGCAATGAAAAAGGGGAACAAAGATTTTTGTTCCCTACGGTTTTATTATGAATAAATTGTCTTTTGCGCGAACTTTTGATTTTACTTTTATGGCGATTTCATCGCCGCGGCGCGCGCGCTGAACCGATTTGTTTTCGATTTCCATTGATTCGACTGTTTGCCGGCAAAAATTTTTTGTTCCTTCAATGCTGATTTCGTCATTTATTTTCAATGGTTTGGCGGTTAATTTTACGCTGGCAACGCTGATTTTCGGATAATATTTTGTCACAATTCCGGCGAAAATCTTTTTTGTCGGAGAAAGATTGTCCGCTTTGTCAAAACCGATTCCTTGTTTTTTCGGTTCTCCGAAATAAAATCCCGTGGAAAATCCGCGATTGTAAACCTCGTTCAAATCTTTTTTCCACGCTCGAACTTTTTCCTCGGTAAATGTTCCGGCAAAATGCGCGTCAATCGCTTCCCGATAACAGCGCGCGGTTGTCTGAACATACCGCGGATCTCTGCGCCGGCCTTCTATTTTGAATGAATCGATTCCGGCTTTTATCAATTCGGGAATAAATTCAATCATGCAAAGATCTTTTGCGCTCAAGAAAAATTTTCCTTCTGAAATAATTTTGTTTTCTTCATCATCGATCAGCGTCCATTGTTTTCTGCACGGCTGTCCGCAGTCTCCGCAATTCGCTGACTTGTCATACATGAACGCGGATAAATGACAGCGGCCGGAAATGGCCATGCACATTGCGCCGTGAACAAAAGTTTCGATTTCGATTTTTGTTTTTTTCTTTATTTCCTTGATTTGATTCAAATTCAATTCTCTCGCCAAAACAACCCGTTTCGCTCCGCTTTTTCGATAAAATTCCGCGCTCTGCCAATTGGAAACATTCGCTTGGGTTGAAATGATAAACGGAATTTTTTCTTTTCCGGCGATTTCAATCGCCGCCGGATCCCAGAGAATGACTGCGTCGGCTTGCGAAGCTTTCGCTTTTTTTATCAATTGTTCCGCTTTTTTCAGATTTTCATTGTACAAAACAGAATTAACGGTCAAATATGCTTTGATTCCATATGTATGGCATTTTTCCACGAATTTTGGCAAATCGCTTATTTTTATCGAGCCCGTATTGGCGCGCATACTCAGCTCGGCGGTACCAAAATAAACAGCATCGGCAAATTCTTTGCAGGCTTCAAGACTCGCCCAATCGCGAATCGGACACATCAATTCCGGTTTTTTCATTTTCATAATATTAAGTAAGTATAATTTTTTTAAAAAATAAAATCAATGGCCGGGAACAAACAACTTTGTTCCGCCATTCGCTTTCGCAAAATTATTTTTGCTTCATTTTCCCTATTTCAAAAAAAAAGACCGGCCGATTCAGCCGATCGTTGATATTTGTTTTAACGATTATTCCATTCGCGGATCGCGGAAAGAGATTTCTCTTCCTTGGCAAAATCTCACGATGAAATTGTACAAGTCGTTTTCTTCATTCTCATGAACGGAAACGATTATTCTCCAGCCGTCAGCCCTCTGAGAATATCTTTCCACCGCTCTCAAGTGCGCAGTGCCATGCGAATCAACGGTTTCAAACGCTTTTCCGAATTCCGCCATGAAATCGTATGCTTCCGGCGCCGGAATGACAACTTCCAATTTGATTTCTCTCCTGCGAATTCGAACTTCATTGCGTTTCGTCATTGCAGACCTCCGAGGTTGATGTTCTTCTTCTTTCATTGTCTGCTGAAAAAATCGGATGGCAGGTAGCGAACCTTGCTTTTTTGGTGTTCGAAAAGGTTTTTCATCGCCGGGTGAATCGGAGTATTTTCTTCCTGAAACACTTCGAAAACCCAGTCTGAAAGCAGTAGATTCGCTTCATTCAGCTGGCCGGCGAGAAAAAGTTTTTCCAATTTGTATCTTCCTGCATAAGGTTTCGTGGGTACGAGGACATCAACGATATGAAGACATTGAGACAACAGCGGCATTTTAGCGAAACCGCCGTTATGCTGATGAATCGCGAGCAGGATTTCACGGTCATCAATGAAAAATTCAAAAGGAATTTCACAAGCGGCCGCCGGACCGTGCAGATATCGATTGATGTGATATTCTTTGTCCAAATCGGCGATGAATTTCGGATTGAACAATTTCAGCGTCAGTACAAGATCGGCATCGGATTCTTCTTTGTTTTTATCATGAAGCAATCCGGCCAAAGCGGCTTTTTCCGGATCAAGTCCGTATGGTTTTGCCGCCCGCCTCATGTAGTCCATAACACCGAGGCTGTGCGCGAACCGTTTTGCGGACAATGTTTTTTCAAGGAACTGTTTCATTTCTTCGATTGATTTCATCGTGGCCTCCTGTTGCATCAATGTAAAACCGTAACAAATCGCAACATTTTTGTCAATGGTAAAAAGACAGTGGATTATCGAAAAAAAATGTTAATGCGGATTATTCGCGAAATGTGAAATGCGAATCGCGGCGTATCGCTCGCGTGTGTAAAGACGCATTGCAATGCGTCTTTACACACGCGAGCCGCCGTTATTTTATTGTTTGTGAAGAAATTGATATATTTAACATATAAATTTTGCTTAAAAACAAAGATAATGGAGAAATTTCAAAAGAGGTATCGGATCGAATCCGCGCGAATGCCAAATTGGGATTATTCATGGCCGGGTTATTATTTTATTACAATTTGCACGAAAAATCGCGAAAATTTTTTTGGAAAAATTTTTCAGATGAAAATGCAATTATCCGCCATCGGAGAAATCGTGTCGCGCGAATGGGAAAATACGAGAAATTTGCGATCCGGCATTGAAATTGACGAATGGATCGTAATGCCGAATCATTTGCACGGAATAATTATTATAAATAAAAATCAAAATCGCGCCGCAACCAAATGTAGAGACGCATTGAAATGCGTCTCTGCATTTGGGCGGTTTGCGGATGGAACGCGTCCGTACAAAAATAAATTCGGTCCGCAATCAAATAATATTTCCGCGATTATCCGCGGATTCAAGGGCGCGGCGACAAAGAAAATTCATGTGGCGAAATTCAAGGAATTCGCCTGGCAGCCGAGATTTTACGATCATATAATTTTCGATGATCGCGGATTGGAAACCATTCGCCGTTATATTCGAAACAATGTATTGAATTGGGAAAATGATAGAAATAATTCGAAAAATTTCGGGGATTGTTAATTATAAAATACGGTTGCGGCAAATCGGATTGCGGCGGATCGCGGCATATCGCGACGCATCACGGTGTAGAGACGCATTTCCATGCGTCTCTACACCGTGATGCGCGATGAAAAACGCAAAATAGAAAACGGCGAAACGGAATTCGCAACGCGTATTTTACGGAATGCGAAACGCGCATTAAAAGGTAGAGACGCATTGCAATGCGTCTCTACCTTTTAATGCGTCTCTACATTTCAATGCGTTATTATAGCCGGGTTTCATCGGATGCCAATGAAAAATATTTATGGTATAATTCAATCAACAAAAATTAAAAATTAACAAAAAAAATTATGAATGTTCTCTTTTTGCGGGAATTTTATCACAATGTGCGCAACACATTCATTTGGATTTTGCTGTATTTCATTGTGCAGGCGTTGATCTGGCTGGCGCTCGCCGTCTTGGTTTTCATGTATCCGGAATCATTGGCGATTTTGTTCGGCGTTTTCTTTGTCATTCTGTCGGTTGTCTGCATTTACAGCGCTATTTTGGTTAGCCGTTATGCCATGAAGCTGAAAGCGCTCAAAGACATGATTGTTGATAAATTATAATTAATGATTTTCATTATGAAATGGAAATTTCCATTGGCAGCAGTGATTTTCGCAATAATCGCGCAGGTGATTCATTCTCTCGGCGCGATTCTCGGCATGAAATATTATTTGATGCCGGAATATTTTAATGTTTGGAGCAAATTGATGATGCCGAACGCCGGTCCGCCGCCAAGTTCGTTTTATTTGTATTCTCTGGGATTCGGTTTGATCGGCGCATTGTTGCTGGCATGGGTTTACATTATCGTCGAAAAGGCGATTCCCGGAAAAACCGCGGTGAAAAAAGGTTTGATGTTCGGTCTTCTGCTCATCATGATCGCCTCGATTCCGGGAACATTGTCAATGCTTATTTTGATAAATTTGCCGGCCGGTTTGGTCTTTTTCTGGTTTGTCGAAGGCGCATTGATTTATCTGTTGGGCGGAATGGTTTTTGCCGGATTGTTGAAAAAATAATCGCAAGGAAAAAAGGACGAACTTGAAAAACGGTTTGTCTTTTTTTATTTGAGGAATAATCGTCCGTTTATTCTCGAACAATTTTTGAATTTAATGTATTTTCCGCTTTTTATCAATGTGCTATAATTTGGTTAGCGGAAATTAATATATATTGATGCGTATGTCAAAAGTAAAAAAACTCATTATTCCGGTCGCCGGTTATGGCACCAGATTTTTGCCGGCAACAAAAGCTCAGCCGAAAGAAATGCTTCCGGTTGTTGACAAACCGATTGTCCAATATGTTGTGGAAGACGCGGTAAAGTCGGGAATTGAAACAATAATTCTCGTCACCGGCAGCGGAAAGCGCGCAGTGGAAGATCATTTCGGATACAATTATGAATTGCAAAGTTTTTTGAAAAAAGTCGGAAAAGAAGATTTGCGCATTGAAGTTAAAAGTATTGCGGATATGGCGAATTTTATTTACATTCGCCAGAAAGGTCCGTATGGAAACGGCACGCCGGTTTTGTGTTCCCGCCATTTGATCGGAGATGAACCGTTTGCCGTCATGTGGGGCGATGAATTTTTTTACACCGAAGAAAAACCTCAGCTGTTGCAGCTGATGGAAGTTTATGAAAAATACGGCGATCCGGTTATCACCGCGTATGAAGTAAAAAAAGAAGACACTTCCCGTTATGGTATAATTGATGGAAAGGAAGTGGAAAAAGATATTTTTAAAGTAAAAAAATTGGTGGAAAAGCCCGGTCCGGAAAAAGCGCCGTCAACTTTGGCTTCGCTTGGCGGTTATATTTTAACGCCTGACATTTTTGATATTCTCGAGAAAACAAAATTGGGCAAAGGCGGAGAACTCTGGCTGGTGGATGCGATTTCAGCATTGTTAAAAACTCGTCCGATTTACGCGAAAAAAATCGACGGAATATATTATGATACCGGATCAAAGCTCGGCTATCTGCGCGCCAATGTTGAATTGGCTTTGAGAAGAGAAGATCTGGGCTCTGAATTCAGAGAATATTTAAAAGGATTAAAGTTATAAAACAAAAATTATGAGAATTAAAAGCAGAAGATTTCAACTATTTTTTATTTCCCTGATGTTGTTTGTCCTTGTTTTCACCACCGGCTGTGTTTCGAGCACCACGACAACCGCGGTGCAATCTTACAAACCGGTGACTCTGGTTTACTGGCGCACTTGGGATGATGAAGATGTTTTTTCCGATGTGATCAAGGCGTACAAAGCGCAACATCCCAATGTGACGATTGAGTATAGAAAATTTCGTTATGAAGAATATGAAAAAGCATTGCTCGAAGCATTTGCGCAGGATCGCGGTCCCGACCTTTTTTCCATTCACAATACGTGGATGCGGCGCTATGAACCGATGATGCTGGAATTGCCGGCAAAGACGGTCACTCCGGTAAAACGAATTACAGGAACAATAAAAAAAGTGGAAGTTATCGAGCAGGTGACAAAAAATTCTCTCACTCCGACCGACATGAGAAGAAAATTTCTGGAAGTTGTCGCGCAAGATATGATTTTCAACAAAAATGTCGGAACAGCCCAAAAACCGCAATATCAAGAAAAAGTATGGGGCTTGCCCCTCAGCGTTGACACTCTGGTCATGTATTACAACAAAGATATTTTGAACAACGCGGGAATCGTGGAGCCGGCAACCACCTGGACCGAATTTCGCGATCAGGTAAAGTCAATGACAAAGGTCGATCCGGCGACCGGAACGATTCAAATTTCCGGAGCCGCCATCGGAACAGCTGACAATGTTGCGCGCAGCTCTGACATTCTTTCTCTTCTCATGATGCAAAATCTGGCGCCAATGCTCGATGACAATGGCAATGCGTCATTTGACAAAAGACCGAGAGAGCTCGCGGGAACGGAAATAGCTCCGGCTCAGGGCGCGCTGGAATTTTATACTCAATTCGCTTCGCCTCTTTACGAAGGATATTCCTGGAACAATGAAATGCCGAATTCGCTTGACGCTTTTACAAAAGGCCAAGTCGGTTATTTTTTCGGATATTCCTATAATAGAGATACAATCATTGCAAGTGCGCCGAAATTAAGATTCAATATCGCGCCTGTTCCTCAGGTTGGCGAACAGCAAAAAGTGAATTTCGCCAATTATTGGGCTGAGGTTGTTTCAAAGAAAACCAAAAACAAAGATTTTGCTTGGGATTTCTTGCAATTTATCACTGACGAAGCCAATGTTTCAAAGTATTTGGACAAAGCGAAAAAGCCGACCGCGCTCCGCAGCGCGAAAATAATCAATGAACAATTGGCTGATGAAAATTTGGCTGTTTTCGCGGATCAGCTTCTCACCGCGCGCAGCTGGTATCGGGGATTTGATTCCAATGGCGCGGAAAAAGTATTTGGCGAAATGATAAATGCCGTGTTAAAAGGCGAGCTTACTCCGGCAAAATCAATTCAGCAGGCAGTGGACAAAATTAATATTGCGATAAGGCGCCGGCCGTTATAAAAATTATGAATAAAAAATTTTTGGCAATCATAATATTTGTATTTATTTTCTTGTCGGCTGCGCCGGCATACGCGTTTCCCACATTAATTCCGGAGGAATGCACGGGCGAGGCGCTTATCACTGATTGTAATTTGACGGCAGTCGAGCAACTCATCGCCAATGCGGCGCAAATAATTCTGGGAATTTCCGGTTCTCTCGCGTTGTTGTTCTTCGTCATCGGCGGAATAATGTACATCGCTTCCGGCGGAAATCCGGGAAAAATTCAAAAAGCCACCGATATTTTGGCAAAAGCGACTCTCGGTCTGGGAATTATTCTGCTGGCCGGAGTGGCGATAAAACTGGTAATAAAAAAACTAACCGGATTGGAATAATCTTATGAAAATTTTAATTGCGGGAATAATTATTTTTCTTTCATTTTTTCCATTAACCGTCCTGGCCGTTGCCGATGCGACACTGGGATCGGAATGTGTCGTTCCTGCCGGAGAAGGCAGTACTCCGGGACAATGTTTGCCTGGCTTATTTTGTTTGCCCGACAATGAAGAATTGGAACTCGGAGGAATCTGTGCAAAAAAATTAGCCGATGGAGGAGCTTGCGCCAAGGAGTATTATTGCACTTCCGGCGTGTGTACAGCCGGATACTGCGGAACAACGCAACCGACGCTTCCGGCTGCCGGAACAGCCGGCGCGCATCCGGAAGCAAAAGCGCTGAATGCCGCGATTGCTTCAATTGACAAAAATTTTCCGGACATTGTAAAAGATGACAATATTACTGCGTTGACCGGCAAATTGATCAAAGGTTTATTGGGGATAATCGGCACAGCTTCTTTGTTGGTTTTCATTTATAGTGGTATAATGTGGATGTTAGCGGGAGGAAAAGATGAGGAAATAAAGAAAGCGAGAAATTCCATGGTTTGGGCGGCGCTCGGATTGTTTGCCGTATTTATGAGCTACACTCTTCTCAGATATTTGATTTCCGCAATTGTTTTTTAAAAAATAATAAAAATTTAATAATTAAAAAAAATCTCATGCTAGATGCTAACAAAATCAAATTCATTGTTCGCGTATGCTTGTTCCTGTTCATGCTCATGTTTGTCGCTGTTCCCGCGTTCGCTCAGGATCTTGATCTCGGAGTGGATATTGTCGGACAGGCGACCGGATTGGGCGGAAAAGACACTGATCTGAGAGCGACAATCGGCAACATCATTCAGGTTGCGCTCGGATTCCTCGGTGTTGTGGCTGTTGTCATCGTCCTTATCGGCGGTTTCCAGTACATGATCGCCGGCGGAAGCGATGAAAAAGCGGCAAAAGCGCGAAAGTGGATTATTTCCGGCGTTATTGGCTTGGCAATTATATTATCCGCCTATGCCATTACCACGTTTGTTATATCTTCGTTGTTAACGGCAACTACCACCGGTGCGGATATTGGTGAATAAAGCAAAAAGGCAGGCTCTGCCTGCCTTCTTTCCTTGAGCTTCATTGCATATCAATGGCATTCAAGAAAAGTATGAAAAAAAAAAGCTTAATTATTTCAGTAATTGTTTTTGTTAATCTTTTTTTTGCGTTGGCTGTTGGCGGAATCGCCTTGGCCGATGACGAAGGAACCGGAATTAGAGCCGGACTGAATGTCTCAGCTGACACTGCCGGATTGAAGACGGAGACAACTTTTCCTTCGGCAATCGGAAAAGTAATAAATTTCGTTTTCATGTTTATCGGAATATTATTTTTGATAATAGTTCTGTACGCGGGCATTCTCTGGATGATTGGAGGCGGAGATCCCGGAAATATAAAGAAGGCGAAAAGTTATTTGATAAATGCGTCCATCGGTTTGGCGGTCACTCTGATGGCTTATCAACTTACAAGCTTTGTAATCAAGCAAATTCAAATACAATCAGCGGAAACCGTTCCGGTGGAATCATCGCCGACCGGCGCGCCTCCGGCTCCGACTCCAGGAACATAATTCGGCTCAAAATATTTTATGCAAAAAGTTTTGTTTACAATAATATTCTCATTTCTGCTCATATTCAATTTTACTTTGATGAGCAGTAATGTCCTTGCCGTCACAGCGCAGGAAACCGCGATTTCCGGATTGGATGAAACAGCCGGAGAAGCGAATTTGGAACAAGGGGATCCGGCAACCACAATTGGCGCGGCCATCGGCGTTCTTCTCGGAGTTTTGAGCGTGGTTCTGCTGGTGATTGTCGTTTACGCGGGAGTCACTTGGATGACTGCCGGCGGAAAAGAAGATGTTGTAAAAAAAAGCAGAAGCATGTTAATTGAAGCTGTTCTCGGATTGCTGGTTTGTCTCTTGGCATACAGCTTTACCACCTTTGTTGTGGAACGGCTGGCAACAGTCACTTCCGGAACATAAAATAAAAAAAAATTATGAAATCAATCTTTCGTTGTCAATCGTTTTTAAAAATAAGTTTACTGGCGATTTTTATTGCAATGAATCTGGTGTTTATCGCACCTGCCGGCGCGGTTGATATCGGCAGTCAGTTGCAGAAGGCGGGAACCGGATTGTATGAAAAGGAGCAGCCGGCGCCTCTGGCAACGCAGATCGGAAATATTATAAATATCCTTCTGGGATTGCTCGGCGTTATTCTTGTTATAATCATAGTTTACGCCGGATATCTATGGATGACAGCCGGGGGCGATACGGAACAAGTGAAAAAAGCAAAGTCATGGATGATCAATGCGGTGATCGGAATGATAATCATTCTCTCATCATACGCGATCGCAGATTTCGTGATTTCAAAGCTGGCCGAAGGAATCGGAGCGGAATAAAAAAAGTTTACATATTAATAAATAATAAAAATAAGCAAACGCTATGAAAAATAAACTACTCATAGGATTTGTAATGCTGGTGCTGGCGGTGGGCGCATTGTTTACGGTACTCGTTCCGCAAGCAAGCGCTATTGACGAAGCGCAATTGAGGGAAGGCGGACTTCAAGAGATTGGAGAAGCGCTTGGTGAAGCGGACGGCGCGGAATTGCCGGCAAGAATCGGTAATTTCATCAACATTCTCCTCGGAGTTTTGGGCGTTGTTCTCGTTTTGATTATCGTTTACGCAGGTTTTCTTTGGATGACAGCCGGAGGCGATACAGAACAAGTGAAAAAAGCAAAATCATGGATGATCAATGCAGTCATCGGTCTTATCATCATTTTGTCTTCCTACGCTATTTCCAGCTTTGTGATCGAAAAACTGGTTCAGACGACAACAGGCGTTAGTTAGAAAAACAATTCAAAAAGCTCCCCGCCAAGCATGGAAAAGGGGAGCTTTTTTTATTACTTTGAGGAGATTTCTCCTTTGTAATTAGCAATGAGCATTTCGCATGTAACATGTATCATGTAGCATGTAACAAAATATATATCCTAAACTTATAATTCGTTCCGCGGTGGTATCAACCTATTATGTAATTTAGTCGTTAAGTTTCAAACTAGCTAATAAGCTAATCAGCTAAGAAGCTAATCTCTAAAGCAATTTCTTAAACCGTTCAACAATCTCTACCGGCGTCGGATCAACTTCATTCAGCAATGCGAGATAGTATGACATCCATTGGCCGATTGATAATGTGTCGATCATTTTGAAAAAGTTTGATGCATCCGGCATTTCGATAATTTCCGCTTCAAGTTTTTCTCCCAGTATTTCCCGGAAAACTTCCATTCGTTTTATATTTCTCGGATCATCATCCGGATCTTTGATTATTATCACTTTGAAATTCGTCATTCCATTTGTAAATCCCACCATTTCATTGTGATTCATTTCCGGAAAAACATTCCAGAATGCGGGTTGTTTTGCGTTTTCATTTATATTTATTTTCAAAACCATTCCAATATATTTCCAAATGTTCGACGCGTAAAAAATCGGAATTCTATTTTTTGTTTTTTCCGCCAGCGCCAATCCGAACGCTTCATTTTTTGAAGTGAGTTCAATGCTTTTTTCAATATCTTCGTTTAATTTTTCAAAATCCAGTTTTATCAATCCCGAATTGTCGAATGTTTTCAGCAATGCGCCGATGACGTAGGCGTAACTCATTCTCGGCTGGTGAAAATCGGGAATCTCGATGAACGGATAATTTTTTTCTTCCGCGATTTTTTTTAATTTTCCGCCGTGCGCTATAATTATTATTTCTTTCAAATTTTTCTTTTCCGCTTCCGCCAGCGCTGACAAAGTCTCTTCGCTGTTGCCGGAATAAGATATAAAAAAACCGCTCCAATCATTGTTGACCTGAGGCGGAATAGTATAGTCGCGGTTTATTTTCAATGGAATTTCAAAATTTAAATGTTCTACCGCCAGAAAAGTTTTCAGCAAATTAACCGGCAGGGCTGATCCTCCGACAGCGCAAAAAATAATTTTTTCAGGAATCTGTATTTTTATTTTTGTATTTTCAAACGCGTCGGAAAATTGGCGCGGCAAATCAGAAATGATTTCATGAAGGTTTTCCTTGTCAAATTGTTTGCGCAGATTCAACATAATTTTTAATAAATCTGATTAGCTTATTTTTAACTTATCAAATAAAAAAATTTTAATCAAAATAGTTATACACAAATACGGCGTGGATCCGGAGACCGGGGAGCAGGGAACCAGTGACCCGGTGACTCGGAGACCGGGATACACGGAATAAATTTTTTTTATAGTTATTGTTTGCATTTTCGAAATTGTCTCGGGTTGGGATTTCAAGTTTATTATTTATCATTTATTTGGAATTTCGAATTTAGGATTTAGGATTTAA
>JAHIRY010000007.1 GCA_018818405.1 Patescibacteria group bacterium
ACATTTTCGACGCAAGACAACTTGACCAGTGAGCTGTTACGCTTTCTTTAAAGGATGGCTGCTTCTAAGCCAACCTCCTGGTTGTATGAGAATTAACACCACTTTAAACACTTAGCATTGATTTAGGGACCTTAATTTGCGATCTGGGCTGTTTCCCTTTTGACTACGAAGCTTAGCCCCCGCAGTCTGACTTGCGTACTTTTGACTTTTGGTATTCGGAGTTTGATTGAAAGAGGTATCCCGAAGGACCCTACTCTCATCCAGTGCTCTACCCCCAAAAGGAACACCGAAGGCCAGTCCTAAAACTGTTTCGGAGAAAACCAGCTATTACCGGGTTCGATTGGAATTTCTCCGCTATCCACAGCTCATCCCCTTGTGTTGCACGGCAAGTGGGTTCGGGCTTCCATTCAGCTCTCGCTGAACTTCACCCTGGCCATGGATAGATCACCCGGTTTCGGGTCTTGTACCTACTGCTAAACGGGCTATTAACCCTCGCTTTCACTGCGCCTCCGTCCTTCACGGACTTAAACTTGCAATAAATACAAACTCGTTGGCTCATTCTTCAATAGGAACGCCATCACCCTTCGATAAACTCAGGGCTCTGACTCCTTGTAAGCGTATGGTTTCAGAAACTATTTCATCTCCCTCACCGGGATGCTTTTCACCTTTCCCTCACGGTACTTGTTCACTATCGATCGTCAAGAGTATTTAGCCTTACCAGATAGTCCTGGCTGATTCCCGCAAAATTTCTCGAGTTCTGCGGTACTTGAGGGAAGCGACACAACCAATTGATTCTTTTCACCTACAGGGCTTTCACCTTCTTTGGCAAGGCTTTCCAGCCTTTTTGATTAAGAATCAACTGCATTGCTCGAGTCAATCAGAACTCGAAAATCGCTACCTCGCTACCCTTGGCAAACATGTGGCCTGAAAGCCTTCTTCCGCCCAATCAGGCTGCATCCGAAGACGCAACCATCTCAAACAGATCGGTTTGCCAAGTTTGGGCTGTTCCCTTTTCGCTCGCCACTACTTAGGGAATCACTATTGTTTTATCTTCCTCTGGGTACTGAGATGTTTCACTTCCCCAGGTCTTCTTCATTACCCTATGTATTCAGATAATGATAACTAAGGTTTGCTTAGTTGGGTTTCCCCATTCGGAAATCCTCGGATCAAAGTTTGCTTGCCAACTCCCCGAGGCTTATCGCAGGCTGCTACGCCCTTCTTCGTCTCTTGATGTCAAGGCATCCACCATACGCCCTTATTATCGTATAACCACTACAATATCAACATTAATTTTGTAGTTTATTTTGGCTATGAGTAAATTTATATTAATATTATTTTCGGACGAAAATAAAAAATTTAAAACTTGTGTAAATTTACTGATTATTGTCAATTGTTAATGTCCTAGCCTTTACTGTCAATATTTATCCAGCAAACTTGCAGAAGAAATATTGAGAGTCAAAGCCCGAGCAAATAAAAAAATATTCCTGCGTTGATTTTGGTCCGAACTCCAATTTCAAGTAAGAAATATTTGTGTGTGGGAAAATGTAATTGTTCAACGTGATTTCCATTATAAAGGAAATTAAAATCATGTCAAGAGCAGTTATCAACAAATGCCATGCCATGGAAGAAAAATTAAACGCAAAAAAAATTTAAAATATTTTCCATTCAACGCGAACACCGGAATTATTCATTCCCAAAGATAAAAAAAACCTGTCAAGAATAAAAATGCGGCTCGCTGTTGCAACGAGCCGCCGATTTCTATCTTCAACTGAAAATTTTATTTTTCCGGAAAATAATGTTCGATCGCGGCAAGGATCAATTCCTCACTCTCCGCACTCACGCAAAAGTGTTGGTCACCGAAAAAATTCGTCAGTGCTTCCAGTCGTTCTCCCGGGCAAGGAAATGACATGGCAATTGTCAATACTCCCTTGATATTCTCCATTTTATGAGATTATTTTTGATGCAAATTTTATTTTTAAATCTTTCAAATTTTTGATAAACTATTAACAAGAAAAAAAAAATCGACATTTTCAGCCGCGTCACGCGTTCAAAAGATTTGATCGGTGAGGAGCGCTGACAATGCCAGAAATAATATGCTAATTCCGTGGAGGCCGTTTTTCGAATCAGATGAATTCGACAAATTTTTCGAAGGCTTTGGCTCGAAGCCGCCGGTAGGATTTTCTCCGGCAATGGATATTTATGAAAAAGGACAAACCCTGATGATCGATGTTCCGCTCGCCGGCATTCATCCGGAAAAGGTTGATATCAGCATTGAAAATGACATTCTGACAATTCAGGGGAAAATGGAAAAAAAATCAGAAGTGGAAGAAAAAAATTATTTCAGGCGAGAAACGCGCACCGGCAGTTTTTACCGCCAAGTGCCTCTGCCCGCGCATGTACTCGGAGAAAAAGCATCGGCCGCGTATCAAGACGGAATATTGAAAATTTTCGTGCCAAAAGCGCCGGAGAAAAAAATGAAAAAGATTGAAATAAAAGTCGAAAAGAAAAAATAGTTTTTTTGAAATCATTTTTGAAAAAAAACCCCGCGCAATGATCTGCGCGGGGATTTGTTTCGCTCAAACAATTTTACATCATCTTATAAATTCCAGATGCGCAAGCATAAGCTTCGATTCACCTCAACTAAATTTTCCAAACAAAAAAATGATGAAAAATCATCATCTGTCTACTCTTAAATTAATGGTTTGCCACGAAGTCATTCACAGCATGTACTTCATGGATACACCTCGTTCCGTCTAGATTCCAGTTTATTAAGATCTTTAAGGACTAGACTCTAGATTCTAGTTTCTCGATGCTGGATTCTAGTCTCACTACTGGTGCCTGGGAGATGACTCCTTTCCCTTCGGAGTGGCTCAGGGCGGGCTGTCTCAGGGCAGGCTTCTCGGCCTCTCTCGCGCGCTCTCTCTAATTTAAAACAATGGCTTGCCATGAAGTCATGCGAAGCATGTACTTCATGGTGCCTGGGAGAGGACTCGAACCTCCACGGGTTGCCCCACTTGCTCCTAAGGCAAGCGTGTATACCAATTTCACCACCCAGGCGTAATGATTGAAAATCTATTCAAGAGTAGCATCTTTTCATTGAAAATTCAAGCAAAGAACAAAATTTTTATTTTTCTTTGATTACTGATAAAATGATTACGTTGCGAATAAACATTTTACAAAAATTTAATTCTAACAGTATTTTATGGATACATTGCAAACAATCATAATAATCGTCGGCTTTATCATTATTTTTTATTATCTCGCCATTCGAAAAGAACAACCAAAGCCGGAAGACAACTCGTCGCTGATGATGCAGGAACAGCTGAAGGAAATGCGCCAATCGCTGGCAACCAATCAAGGCGATCTTCAACGGCAGATGCAGTCGCAATTTGATCAGAGCGCGCGAATTATCAGGGAAGTGACGGAAAATCTGACAAAGCTGGACGCGACGAACCAGCAAGTTATGGGATTTGCCGGACAATTGCAAAGTCTGGAAAATATTCTGAAAAATCCGAAACACCGCGGAATTCTCGGAGAATACTTTTTGGAAACTTTGCTGAAAAATGTTTTCGCACCCAGCCAATTTCAAATGCAGTACAAATTCAGCGACGGCGAGATTGTGGACGCGGTCGTATTCATGAAAGACAAAATCGTTCCGATCGATTCGAAATTTTCTCTGGAAAATTATAACAAAATTGTTGTTGAAACCGATCAAGCACGAAAAGAACAGCTGGAAAAAACATTTAAGCTAGATCTGAAAAATCGCATTGACGAAACATCGAAATATATTCGACCGAATGAAAATACGACAGACTTCGCGTTCATGTTCATTCCGTCGGAAGGAATTTATTATGATCTGCTGATCAATCAGGTCGGCGCGATCAAAGTAAACACCAGAGATTTGATAGAATACGCGTTCAAGGACAAGCATGTCATTATTGTTTCTCCGACTTCTTTTTACGCTTATCTGCAAACGGTGATTCAGGGATTGCGCTATTTGCAGATCGAAGAGCAAACGCAGGAAATAAGAAAAAATGTGGAAATGCTATGCAAACATCTGCTGAGCTATGATGAATTCCTGAAAAAACTCGGCAACAATCTGGGAACAACGGTGAACGCGTACAACAATGCTTACACTGAATTCAAGAAAATTGACAAAGACATAATGAGAATCACGGGCGGCGACTCGGAAATCGCGCCGATAAAGCTGGAGCGGCCGCAGATTGATTAGGCCGGCGGATAGCATTCAAAGGCAATCAATATTTTCAGACTTATCCGGATGACAGATATTTCGTAATAACAACAAATTAACGCATTTGATGGGAATATAGTTCGTGTATAAACGAATTATACGCAATTCAGACTAATAATCAAAGGAAATTGAAAGGTTGTGCAAACAAAAAAGAACGCCCGTGAAACGAACTTTTAACCGATGAACCCATCGGAACTGTCGTACAACTAATTATATCCGGCTCGCTTCTGCCGGCGATCGCCCCAGAAGCTCGGGCAGGACATCGGATATAATTGACGTTAGGCGAAATATGCCTTTCCGTTGCTCCTGACTTCGACGTTTTTCTATTTATAAAATTAATTCATATGGAATCATTTGAAGATTTTTTGAAACGCAAACAGGAAAAATTGATTAAAATGAAAGACATTTCGAGGCAAGGATTTTATTTTTTCAAAAGAGAATCTATTACGTTCATGCCACAACATAATACTAATGAAAAATACTATATTATTGAACGACTTAAACTCATAAAATTGGACGGTAAGATTACTAACAAAAATTCGAAGACAGGACAGATCGAATATCGCATAGGATACTACATGGTAGGCAGAATTGGTCGTGCAAAAAACAAATGGACATGGGGACAGTTTTGTCCGATGATTCCAATTGAAGATTTCAATAAATTACTAGCTAAAGCATCCAAGGAAGGAACAATCTTAAAATAAAACATAAAAACTCACATCTCCACCAACAAAACTTACAGATAAAACTACGGAAACTTGACTTTTCATTGATTTGCCGATATTATTATTCAAGCGAGAACTATTTAATCTTTTATTTACAAATATGCCTCAAACAAGACAAGCGAAAAAAGCACTGCGCAAAAGCGAAAAACGCGCAAAGCTGAACAAGGTGGTAAAGGAAGAACTGAAAACCATTTTAAAGAAAAGCAGAAAAGCGGTTGAAGCGAAAGACGCGAAAGCCGAAGAAATGGTGAAACTTTCCATCAAAAAAATCGACAAAGCGGCGCAAAAAGGTATTATTAAAAAAAATACGGCCGCCAGAAAAAAATCACGATTGATGAAGAAAATGAACAAAACAAAATCAGCTCAATAGAAAAGCGTCCCGCCCAGCGAATGGCGGGCGTTTTTTTGAACTGCGAAAAATATCAATGATTGCCATGGAAGATTGTCTTGTGCTAATCTGTTTGTAGTGCGAACAAAAAAAAGTTCTTTGTCCGAAACAGCGAAACAACAACAAGAACAATGGAGGATGGCAATGCCCGAGGAAAAAAGATGGCAGGACTGGCTGGAGGAACGGCGCCGCGATTTCAGCATTTCCGCGGAAAAGGTGAATATGCTGGCCGGGCTCGGTTCTCATTGGATGAAAGATATTCCGCAACGCGCGCTGAAAGAATGGCTGATTGAAGCGAGCGAAGGAATACTCCGGCGGCATGATCGGAAATTCTTTCACATTCTCATGATGGAAGTGTGCGTGAAACTGCGGGGCGATGTTGTATCCAAGTGGGTTCAGCCGTTTATTCGGACGGACGATCCGGTTCATGAAATCTGTGTCATGGCAGTGGCTGACAGCAAGGCTGGAAAGGCGGGACTGTTTTTCTTGCTTCGCGCTGACAAAGAGCCGGGCAGGCTGACGCTCGGATTACGTCCGACTCTGCAGGAGTGGATCAGCAAGCTCGACGAAAATCCCGATTTCCCGCGGGCGGATTTGAGAAATCATCTCACTCGAAATGCCATGGCTCCGCACGATCCGAAAATTTTCTTCGAGAAATCGCACAACATCGGCTACGCGAAATTCCCGGACACGGAAGCGTTCCATGCCAAGCATGGCGCAATTCTGCCGGAAGAGCGATGGTTTTCACTTGGCGAAATGGCGGAAGTGATCGACGCGCAGGAAGCTTCGGATCACCTGCTCCTGCCGCTGTCGCTGATTCTGCTGGACAAAAGAACTCGCTGAAAGACATTGAAAAAAAACGCCGGCTCGGACACTTCCGACCGGTTTTTTTTAATTGACCATGAGCCGAGTCATGAATGCTAATCTGATTGCTGCGAATTCACGAATCATCGCGAATTCGCGAATTATAATTTCGCAATTAAGAATTTATATTTTGTTACATGATACATGCTACATGCAAAGTGCTCCTTGCTGATTGATCCTTGTTCACTGCGGATTGTTACATATCCTCAAATCTTCGCGATCAGCAAATCGAAAAGCACTTCGAAATTCACGCTTTTTGTTTTTATCATTATTTCCATTTGCAATAATTGTCCGTAAATTTCTTTCAATTGCGCCGGAGTGAATTCTCTCATGTATCCCATGGTTTTTCTAACAACAAAAGGATGAATTCTGAGCTGGCGCGCGATCTCGTCCGGCGGCATTGATCCGGCTTCTTTTATTTGCCAGAGAATACGAAATTGGCGGATGAGCATTGTCAACAAATAAATTTCATTGGCTCCGCTGTCTATCTGATCTTGAAATAATTTCAGCGCTTTGACTTTGTTCTTCGCGCTGATCGAATCCATTAGTTCGAAAATATCTTCATTGTATTTTCCTTTTACCAGCAGACGAATATCAGCGCCGGAAATTTTTTGTCCTTTTTTATAATTCGCGAGCTTGTTCAATTCGCCATCAATCTGCCACAAGTCTCCTCCGCAAAGTGCGGAAAGTTCGCTCACTGCATTTCCGTCAAAAATTGCGCCGTATTTTTTCGCGCGGTCTGCGATCCATGATTCGAGCGCGTTTGCCCGAGGCAAGCTGAATTCCTTTGATTCAACTGTTCCCGCTTTGATTCCCTTTTGAATTGTTTTGTACAATTTCCCGCGGCGATCCGGCGATTCTTTCTGGGAAAAAACAACAAAAAAGGTTGGGGAAATTTTTTCGAAAATTCCGAAAACCAGCGGTTCGATCTCAACATCCAATTTCTTTTGCGGCAAAAGGAAATTTTTCAGAATAACCAATTTGTTCGTGCCGAACAATGAATCAACTTGCAGTGCGTTTTTTATTTCTTTTGCCAAGTCCTTTCCTTTGTTTTCCTTCAAATCGAAAATAATGACATTTAAACCCGAATACTTTTTTTCAAAAGCGGAAATCCATTGGCTGATCTTTTCATGTATTTCAAAATCATTTTCACCGAACCAGAAATATATTTGTTTTTTGTTGTCCGCCATATAGGAGAATTTTAACAAGTTAACGCGGAAATGAAAAGCCGGCTGATAAAATCGGAAATAATCCCGAGTCGGGGTTGGCTGTGGACTCTTTTCCGAAAAATAAAAAAAACGAGCCCGGTTTGTGTAGCCGAGGCTCGTCGCTGTTCCTATTCCCTCGGACTCTGCCAAGGAAATTCTTTTTCGTAAACTCGAAGGAATGAATCCTCTTCATCGTTGACAAAGAGGATCAAGTTTCCGCCACAATGCCTGCTCCGAAGCTCAATGTCTCCCAATCTGTGACGCTGAATGATTTCTTTCGGGTGAGTCAATAACGCTAAACCATACTGCATAAATGGAAGGTCTTCCCACCAATAAATTAATTCGCTGATGGTTCCCTTGAAATACCAACTCCACCAACGCCCGTTTGACTGTTCGTTGATGTAAACACACAAAATTCCGGAGTTTCTCATCCGGTGATTTCCATCTTTTGGGTATTGCTTCATGAAAACCTCCTCTTCATTGTCGCATTTTACATGAATATTATAAAATACATGAAAAAGATACGATTGTCAAGCCAAAATCAATCGACCCAGCTCTCAAATATCATATTCCCAGTTGCTTTCCAATGCTACAAAAAACTTGACAAAACATTCTCGCTGTGTTAAAAACAAGTACTAAATTGCTCTTTCCCAAACAGCAGGAGGATGCCATGAGTGCAGACTTGGTTCTCTTTCAAGAAGAAGCCGGCGCAGAAATTTTTCTGGAGGCTGATTCGCAGGCGCTGCTGTCAGTCATCATCCTCGATCGATCAGGATCGATGAAGAAATTCGACACAGCGCCATATGATTGTGTAAACAAGCATTTGGACGCGATGAGAACGACGGATGATGGAATCAAACGTTTTTGCACGATCATCACATTTGCCGACAAATACAGGGTGGAAATGCCGATCACGCCGGTGGCGGACTCGCCGGATTTTTATCACTACTATCCGGATGGAACGACATTGCTCTGGAAAACGGTTTACAAAGTTCTCAAAGAGCTGGTCAAGCTGTTCAAAGATACTCCCGATTTGGAAAAAAATCTGAAAATCGTGGTCGGAGTTTTCAGCGACGGACAGGACAATCTTTCACTGCCTCCGGATTCGAAAAAAAATTATCAAACCAGAGTTTGCGCGACAGCGAAAAAAGCGCGGGATCTCGGGATCGAACTTTTCACTTATGGAATCGGAATTTCCGCCGCTGATCTGGCGAGAGGAATGGGATTTCCCGTTGATGAGAAACATGCAGTGACAGTCGAAGCGTCTGCTCGCGGAATCGAAACCACGAGCAGTCATTTCACCGAGCAAACGACCACCGGATTTCACGGCAGTGATTTCGAAGATTGGCGCTCTCGATGAAAAAACAAAGGTCTCCGCGCAACATGCGGGAGACCTTTTTCTTTTGTTTTAAATTAAAATCAATAAAGCGGTTTCAAATCCTGCCAATTATTTCCGAATTCAGTATCAACTCGGATGGGAACGCAGAGCTGGTGGATTTTTTCCATTTTTTCGTCAACAATTTTCGCCACTTTGTCCACTTCATCATTCGGAACTTCGATCACCAATTCATCGTGAACAGTCAAAAGCAATTTTGATTTCGGACTTTTTTCTTTCAATTCTTTGTAAACTTCGATCATTGCGATTTTCAGGAGATCGGCCGCTGTTCCCTGAATCGGCATATTCACCGCCATTCTCTCGGCTGACGCTCGCACTTGCTGAACGCCTGAATCTATTTCCGGCAAATATCGGCGCCGGCCGAACATTGTGACAGCATAACCTTTTTCGCTCGCTTCATCTTTCAATTCTTCGATGTATTCTTTTACTTTTGAAAAATTCTGAAAATATTTATCAATGAATTCTTTGGCTTTTTCTCGGCTGATTTTTTTTCGCGCCGCCAATCCGTACGCGCCCATTCCGTAAATCACGCCGAAATTAACTTCCTTTGCGGCCGAGCGCATTTCTTTTGTCACTTCTTCCAACGGAACTTCGAAAATTTTCGCTGCTGTGACAGTATGAATGTCTTCTTCTTTGCGAAAAACTTCCATCATGTTTTTATCCTTGGAAAGACAAGCGATGACGCGCAATTCCACCTGAGAATAATCCGCGGAAATCAATTTATAACCGCGCGCGGAAACAAAGGCGCGCCGAATATCTTTTCCCAATTTTTTTCGAATGGGAATATTTTGCAGATTCGGATTTGACGATGAAAATCTGCCGGTCGCCGTAACAGTTTGATTGAAATCAGTGTGAACTCGGCCGGTTTTTTTATTGATCAATTTCGGCAGAGCGTCAATATAAGTTGATTGCAATTTTGAAAGTTCGCGATATTCTTCGATCATTTCGATGATCGGATGCAGATCGCGCAATTTTTCCAATTCAGCCGCGGCAGTGGAAATTCCGGTTTTTGTTTTTCCGATTCCGGCGGAACTTAATTTCAGATCTTCAAACAATATTTCTTTCAACTGCGCCGGCGAACTGATGTTGAATTCTTTTCCCGCTGACTTGTAAATTTTTTTTGTCAGAATATTAATCCGCTGTTTCACTTTTTTTGAAATTTCTTTCAAATGATCGGAATCGATTTTTATTCCATTCAATTCCATTTCAATCAAAACTTCCACAATCGGCATTTCTATTTTTTCAAACAATTCCCAGAGTTCGTTTTTTTCCAAAAATTTTTTCAATTTTTCCACCAGCCGAAAAGTGTAATCAGCGTCTTCGCAGGAATAATCAGCCACTTTTTTCACATCAACGAAATCCATTGTCACTTGTCCTTTTCCCTTGCCTATCAAGTCGGCGATTTTTGTCATCTGATAACCGAATTCCCGGAAAACCAAATTGTCCAGATTGTGTGTTCTGGTTCCGGGCGACAGCAGATATGACGCGATCATTGTGTCAAAAAATAAATTTTCAATTTCAAAATCCAACTGTTTCAAAATTTCCGCGTCGAATTTCAAATTATGTCCGCATTTTTTTATTTTCTTGTCAGCGAAAATCGGTTTTAATTTTTCCAAAAAAATCGGATTCGCTTCGACATAATACGCCAGCCGCTCTTTCCAGCAAAAACTGATGCCCAGAAGTTTTGATTCAAATATATCCAAACCGGAAGTTTCCGTGTCAAAAACGAAAAGCTTTTCTTTTTTCAATTCAGCTAAAAATTTTTCAAATTCTTCAACTTGCGAAACATGAATATATTGATGATTGTTTATTTTTTTCTTTTCTTCCACTGTTTCCGCTTCGCCGAAATCAGGCAAGCGACTCAGCAAGCTGGTAAATTCCAATTGCTGAAATATTTCAAAAACAGCAGTCTTCCGATACGGTTGCAAGGCGCATTCCCGCAATTTGAAATCCAGCGGAACATCGCGAATAATGGTGGCCAATTTTTTGCTCTGTCGCGCAATGTCTTCATTTTCCAATAATTTTGTTACGATTCGTTCTTTCAATTCGGTTTGCGGATTTTTCACTTTCAATTTTTCATAAATATTTTCAATGGTTCCGAATTCTTTCAAAATAATAATCGCGGTTTTCTCGCCCACTCCGGGAACGCCGGAAATATTATCCGAAGGATCGCCGCGCAAACCTTTGTAATCTGTCATTTGCGACGGCAAAAGTCCGTCGTATTTTTCTTTGACCGCTTTTTCATTGAAAATAACCGTATCGCTCATTCCTTTTCTGAGAGTGTAAACTTCCGTGTTTTCATCCACCAATTGCAAGGCATCAAGATCGCCGGTGACAATAATGGACAAAACATTCTCCTTGTCAACCTGGTGTTTTTCGCAAAGAGTTCCGATAACATCGTCAGCTTCAAAACCGACTTTTTCAAAAATTTTTATGTTCATTGCCGACAAAACTTCTTTTACGATCGGAATCTGCGCGTACAATTCATCCGGCTGTTTCACTCGTCCGGCTTTGTATTCTTTGAATTCTTCGTGGCGAAATGTTTTTTCTTTTCGATCAAAAGTGACCGCAACAAAATCCGGCTTCAATTCCTTTATCGCTTTTAAAAATGTGGTGACAAATCCGTAAACCGCGTTTACGACAGTTCCGTCTTTTGATGTCATCGGAGGCAGAGCGTGCCATGCTCTATGCAGAATGGCGTTGCCGTCGACGATCATGAATTTTTGTCTTTTTGGCATATGATTTTTCGTTAACCGAAGTTGCTTTTTCCATTTGCAAAGGAAATTTTTTATTGATTGCTCAACTTTTTGAAAAAATAATTTATCGGCGGTTTGAAATATTTTTTGAACAAAGGATCAATCGAGTTTTTGTATTCCGTTCCCCTGTCTTGCATTTTGTAACCGCGCAATGCGATTGGTTTTGAAATTAAAATCAAATCAACGATCCTCTCTTTTTCATTTTGTTTAATTTTGTATTTTCGAATATACGGCTCGATTATCAAGTGCGTGATTTCATGAAAAACGGTGTTGACCGCGGAAAACTTCATGGCGAAATTGTAAATGATTTTATTCGGCAATGAATATGAACCGCCGACTCCGTATTTGGTGAGAATCAATTTGAAATTTCTTTTTATTTTTTTTCCGCAAAGTTTTTCCAGACCGGCGAAAAATTCATTTTCAATTTTGAAAAATTTTTTATTTATCTCCGCCGATTCTTTCGCATAATCTTTTTCCGCGTATTCATTTTCCAGCGCGAGATATATTTTTTTCAAATCGTCTTTTTTCGGATTAACATTTTTCGGAAAACGCGGCGCGTATCCTAATTTTTCAAACCAAGACAATCGTTCCAAAGTATCTTTAATTCTTTGTTTCTCGAGTTTAAGGCTGTATTTTATTTCCAGCGGCATATTGCCAAGATATCTAATTATTTCTACCGGTTATTCTTATCTTTTGTATTATAGCAATTCCGGCGCAAAAAAAAAATGTTCCGCCGATTCGGCAGAACATGGTTGCGGCTCATAGAACTTGGATGATGACAATGTTGTCATCCGATTTATCTTCTTTGCTTGGCGGTCGTTCCCGAGGAACTTCCGGAAGCGGCAATTCCAGCGGAACCGGAACAAAGGGATTTTGTTCCTTTGCCGGCGCTGGAATTCTTCTTTCATTTTTCTTTCTCAGCCTTGAATGATTTGCCATAGCGGCCTCCAGAGATAAAACGCGGCAATGAGCGCGCAGACTGCGGCAAGCCACAGCCATTGATTGATTTTTTCATCTCGGGAACCTTGGCCTTGCACTGAAATGATGATCGAGTAAATGAGAGAGCAAATGGCAGCGGCCATGGCGCAATAAGAAAAAAAACTGGCAAAATCTTCGGGAAAACTGTTCAGCAATGTCGTAAAGGTAAAAAGCAATATATTTATCGCCACAAATCCTTTTTGCGGGAATCGCATGACAGCCTCCTGCGAGAGTGAAAAGAACATTACTTTTTACTATATTTAATTGATTTTGTCAAGCGTTCGTTTTTCCACCGAGTCCCTGCTTCTTTATTTTTCAACAAAAAAAGAACAGTTTGCTGTTCGTGTTTTTTTGTAAATTGGAGGCCTGAGAGGGATTCGAACCCACGAATGACGGTTTTGCAAACCGTTGCCTTACCACTTGGCGATCAGGCCGCAAAAACTTGCAGATTAATCATAGCAAATATGTTTGGGTGGAGTCAAAGGGGATTTCAGGGAGCAGGGAGCACTTGGCAGGGAGCACTTGGCAGGGAGCACTTGGCAGGGAGCACATAACATGTAGCATGTAACAAAATATAAATCCTAAATTCGAAATCCTAAACAAGCTTCAAGCTCGAAATCCCAAATTATAAATTATTAATTGCGTAATGATAATTCGTCCCGCCGCGGGCGGGATCCCGCACGCTGCGGTGGAGAATTCGCGATTATTCGTACATTCGCAGCAACGAAATAATTGATAACCCAAAAAGCTCCTTGCGGAGCTTTTTTTTGATGTTAGTTAAGAATTTCAATTCTTATTGTGCGTTTGCCAAAGGCAATCGCTGATTCTCTGGATGTTTTCCAAAGATCGATTCTTTCATTGTATTTCGGGTTCATTCTGTCATGAACAACGAAAATTCTGTCGCCGTAAATATCCGGAATTCTTACTTTTGTGCCGAATTTCAAAAAGTTGGCGGCAATAATATCTTCTTTATTATGTTTACAAACATTAAATCCGTCAGCCGCAATACAAGGAGTAGAGTCGCACTGGTCAACAGTACTGGAATACGCGGTCGCAACCACGGTCATCACTCTCGCCACTTCCGGCTGTTTCGGAATATTCGGGCTGTCTTTATAATCAATGAAACGTTGAGCCAATAAATCAGCCGGCGCAGTACTCTTAATCACCGGTTCCTGATTTTTCTGAATATCGCTCAGGGGCAACACAATTTGAGCCGCGGTGATAGACTGAGGAAAACTCATGTTTCCAATAAAGGCCACTAAAATCACCATTAAAATAACACGAATGCTATTTGTAACTTTCTGGATATCGGTTAAAATTATGTTGTCTTTCATATATCGATATAAAGCAGTCCTTGGCTAAATTAACACAAATTGTTAAATTTTAGCCAAAAAGATTAAATCTGCTTTGCGTTATTAATCTTTCAATTGATAACACATTACTATAGCATATTTTTTTACTTTTGTCAATCACATTCCCCTGCTGATTTTATCGCATTTCTTGATTGATATTGGAGCTTAACAACAGGAAAAAAAATAGTCAAACGAATTCAAACTTGCTTTATGCTTGACTATTTATGTTAAAAAAGTTATCATCATTGCAGTATTATTAAATTAACTCAGCAAAAAATTAAAAGTGCATATGCTAACTATCAGATTATCCAAAATCGGCAAAAAGAACGCGCCTTATTTCCGAATTATCGTTCTGGACAAAAGAAAAGATCCTTGGGGCGATTTTCTGGAGAATGTGGGCAATTACAATCCGAGAACAAAAGAATTGAATTTAAAAACCGACAGCATCAAAAACTGGTTGTCAAAAGGAGCGCAACCGTCCAAAACCGTTCACAATATATTGGTGACTCAGGGAATAATCACAGCAAAAAAAGTTCGCGTATCGAAATTGAGTAAAAAAAGAAAAGAAAAGCTGGCGGAAAAAGCGAAAACCGAGCAGAAAAAAGCAGAAGCGGCTGCGCCGAAACCGGAAGAAAAACCGGCGGAATAATGTGGAAAAACCGCGAAAAAGTGCATAATTCCAACTTGACAAATAGTGAAAAGCTTGATATGATATTGACAGATCATTCAAATAAAAATGTTGGCAAAAAAGGTCGATGTCTTTGAAAACAATTTTTATCTGAGAAGATCTATCTGACAAGATTATTAATAAAGCAGAGAAAAACCTTATGGCAGAAAAATTAATGGACCAAGAGTTTCTTGAGTTTATCGTAAAATCCATCGCCTCTCATCCTGAAGATGTGAGAGTCGAAAGAAAAGTCGACGAAATGGGAGTCCTTTTGACTCTGAGCATTAACCCTGAAGACATGGGTTATATCATCGGAAAACAAGGACAAACAGCAAAAGCGATCCGAACATTGTTGAAGATCGTTGGCGCAAAACACAATGCGCGTATCAATTTGAAAATTATGGAACCGGAAGGTTCTACTCGCGGAAGAGAAAGAATGCAGGAACCCGTTGATACAGACGTTGTAGATGATTTAAAAATCTAAGTCCTCTATATAAAGAAAAAGCCACAGCATTTGTTGTGGTTTTTTCTTTGGAAAATTTTAAAAAACGACCGTTCAATGAACGGCCGATGTTTCAACTTTCAGACTCAACATTCGCTCTTTCCAAGAAATGGCTGACAATCGTTGCCAGCAGAACATTTATATTCATTACCAACTCATCGGATTTTGCGCCACCATTCTGAGAATTATGCAAAACAATGGAAAATCTTTTTCGCAATGCGAGAATTTCCTTGATTGCCGCGAGAACAACCGGATTTGTTCTGAGAATTGATTGTTCGAGTTCAAACACTTCGGGAATTCCGGTGAACAACCTTGGCTCACGGCATGCAACCGCTAAAAGGTCATCGACAAACCGAGACCAATTCTTCACATTCCGCAACTCATAAAATTGAACGATCCGCGCGTAATTTTCTCGCATTCTTTCCTCCTCGGCAAATTCAACAAAATAAATTATAATGGATTTAGAGGGCGAAAGCAAGTACGGGTCGCCAGAAGCTTTTGCGAAGGACGACAAGATAATTAGGTAAGATAGCTAATCAATAAAAAATTTTCCTAGCCTACAAGCTAAACAGCTACCAGCTACAAGCTAATAATATGAAATTCGATATTCTAACGATTTTTCCGGACATTCTGGATTCATACATAAACAAAGGAATGATCAGAATCGCCCAAGAAAAAAAATTAATAAAAATAAAAACGCACAATTTGCGTGATTTTGCGGTGGATGCGCGCGGAACAGTGGATGACCGGCCGTTCGGCGGAGGACCGGGACAAGTTTTAATGGTTGAACCGGTTTATAAAGCGCTGAAAAAATTGAAGACAAAAGTTAAAAAGCAAAAAACAAAAGTTGTGTTATTGTCTGCCAAAGGAAAAAAGTGGGATCAATCAATGGCGAAAAAATTTTCAAAACTCGATCAAATAATTTTCATTTGTCCTCGATACGAAGGACATGATGAAAGAATAAAAAAATTCGTTGATGAAGAAATTTCCATCGGCGATTATGTGTTGACCGGAGGCGAACTTGGCGCGCTGGTGATAATTGATTCGGTTTCCAGACTTTTGCCCGGAGTTCTGGGAAAACAAGAATCGCTGAAAGAAGAATCTCATTCGGCCGCCGGTTATTTGGAATATCCGCAGTATACGCGGCCGGAAGTTTTTGAAGTTTTAAGGAGAGACAAGCAAGTTAAGAATATTCATGAAATCCATACAGCAGAGACGCAAAATCTTGCGCCTGATAAACAAAATAACAAACGGACAAAAACAAAATTAAAAGTTCCGCAGATTTTGCTTTCCGGTCATCACGCGAAAATCGCTGAATGGCGCAAGAAACATTCTAAAGAAAAATAGCCGCAATATTGAAAATGTCTTATGATTGACGGGCAATTGGATTGCCTGTCATTTTTTCTCTAAATTTAATGCTTTGATAAGTCGCCATTGACAAAACTCAAATTTATTGTTAATATATAACAATGATTTGTTCCCGGACAATCAGTAGCAATGGAGGTGGAATCATGGCGGCTCAGACGGTTTCCGTGACAGCGGAAATGATGCGCCAAAAGTTTCTTGTCCACTGCAAGCTCCGGACATTTGCCTCGGCAATGGCGTTTGTCCAAACCTGCTTGGAGTTGGCAAGAAAAGATGGCACGCAAATTTACATCGAGGGAAAAACGGCAGATTGGCATAGCTCGATCAAAATCGATTCCGCCGGAATCGTGATCGCGAAAAAACGTGATGCGCAAGGACGGAGAAATATTCTCCTCTTTCATTTTTCAAATAAAGATCACAGCAAGGCAAAATCTTCGGAAGAATTGATGAAGTTCATCGCATACCAGAAAGACATGGAAAATTTCTGGAACTGCTTGCCATACTTTCTCTCCGGTTTTGAGGATGCTCAAACGGAAATTAGCATCACTCCGGACATTCCATAAAATGTTCGCGCGCCGAAATCGCTTTCGGCGCGCTTTTTTTTATTCATTGACAAAACTTCTTTTTCTGTTAATCTTTATTCAAATCCGTCCATTGACAATCAAACAACAAAAGGCGTTTTCATCGCGCCTCACGCGCCAGCTGAAAAAGGAGAATTGCCATGTCGGACAGCGACGATACAAACCAATCTTACGATCCGAGAGAAGTAGATTTACCGGATGATTCAGGTCTGTATGAAAAACCGAATGAGGTTGGAACATACGACTTCGCTGATGAAAATAAAAGGTTGAACATTTTTTTCGACAAGATTTCCACGGCGGTGATGCATAAAAGAAAGGAAAAAGTTCGCGGAACAGAAATGACCCTTGACTTTCTGCGGGGTCTGCGGACGCTGGCGCAGAATTCCGGCATCCGCATTTGCATCAGATTGAATGATAAAAAAGAATTGCCGGCAAGATTGAATGTGTATGAAGATGGTCTGATCAACTTTTTCGTTGATGAAAAAAAGAAAGCGTATTTTACTGTAGCTTGCGAATTTAATGAAGTGCAAATACCGATCACTCTAATAAATTTCTGTCTCGCGTCGGAGAATCTTGAATTCACACTGAGATACCCTGAAGAATCTTTCTAAATAAGAAATAGAACTTTCACCAAAAAAGAAGAAGACAGCCAATGCCGAAAAAGAGTCCTCCATACAATCCATATGACCTGCCGGATGACGACAAAGAAGAAAAAAAACTTTCGCTCAAGGAAAGCGAAGATTTATTGAATGGATTGCTTGAAATTATAAAAAACAAGCTCGAGCTCGAAAGACAAGAAAGACTAAGGAAGATCGAGTTGACAATCTCATTCTTGAACATGTTGTCGAAATATGCAATTGATGCACAGAAGGATCTTGTAATCAAAGCAAATAAAGACGATGAAAGAATGGGCGTTGTTGTCGCATACGCCAATGCGAAAATATTGTTTTCAGACCGAGCATCCAATGAGACAGAATTCGTTGATGCAAAAATCTTGTGCGCTTCTTCCGACAAGATCAACGACGAGCTGATTTCTTTCTGCATAGATAATGCGGACAAACTTGACTTCAGCATTTCCAATCCTAAAGAATCGAAATAAAAACATGCGCGCTGAAATCATTTTTCGGCGCGTTTTTTTTGTTGATTTTTTGCTAGCGCATTTGACAACCGTTCGGGAAAAAGTAAAATACCGGTAATCGCGAGTCGTTTCACGAGCAAAGGAGCTGGCAATGAGTGAAGAAATAAAATTGGATTTATTGTGGCAAGAGCTGATTTCGCTCAGGCCGACCGCGCAGGATCTGCAGTTGATAATGGAGCAAGTTCCTTTTCTGGCGGATCGAGCATGGAATCTATTTTTATCAATCTCACCGTCAAAAACCGATCTGCGCAGACTCATGCAAAAAGCGCCGCCTTTGAGAGAATACGCGTGGGAAAAATTTCTGGAGATGGAGCCGACAAATGATGAACTGAGTGAAATTATGCGGGAAGATGAAGAATTTCTCGAGAGGGCGGGACGAAAAATTTTATCGCAAAATCCGACGAATTCCGATTTGCTTTTCATAATGGTTTGTTCGGATTTTCTCATGGATGACGCGTGGAAAATATTTCTCTCTCGAGAATTTTCCGACGAAGAGCTCTTTCACATCATCAACAATATTCCGCCGCTGAGGGAAAAAGCGGGACAAGAACTTTTGAAAAAAAATCCGACCAACGAAATGCTCTGTGAAATGATTGAAAAAATTCCTTCATTGCGCCGGCAGGCGGGACAAAAACTCTTGGAGCAAAATCCTTCGAAACATGAACTTTGCTTGATAATGACAAGCGAAAAAACTCTGAGCGCAGAGGCGTGGCGTTCATTCGCAGAAAAATGTCCGACAAAAGAAGACTTGATTCAGCTCTTTCTCTCGGCAAAATGCGATGTGCCGAACGCATGGGAAGCTTTGCTCAATCTTGATCCGACAAATTCCGACTTGCGCGAGATCTGCGAAATAGATGAATTGAAAATAAGGGCGAGCGAAGAAATGCTGAAACGAAATCCGACGAAAGACGAAATTGTTTGGATAATAAAAAATGTTTTGACCTTGCGTGAAATCGCCGGAGAAAAACTCATGCGGATGGAACCGAATGCAGATGAACTCCGGTTGATAATTTCTTTGTCTATTCCAGTGAGCGACCAAGCCGGAAAAATTCTTTTGAGAGAATATCCGACGCAAGAGAATTTATTATTCATCATAAAATATTTGTGGAAATTGCAAGATCGCGCGAGAGCACTATATTTGGCAAGCAATCCAACTGAAGAGGAATGGGAAAAATTAATTGATGTTGATCCATTTTTCAGGGACACTCCCAGAGGAAGAGCCGGCAGAAGAAAAAAACTGCTTCTGGAAATTCTGCTTCACTCATAATAACCATCAGTCGGGATATTATCCCGACTATTTTTATTTTTAAAAGCACATTTATTTCAGCTGAACTCAACGAGTTTTTCAATGAGAAAAACAAACTATTTTCGTACTGAAAATGGAGAGAGAAAACCTTTTTTTTCCCTCCACAAACATATTTGACAATTTTTATAACATCCACTATAATTGAGCTCACGAGAACTTTAACAACAGAAAAGTGATAGGAAACCACAAAAAGATTTTAAAGGTTTGTCCAAACCTTTAACTAAATGGACATTTTATTTGAGAGTTTGATCCTGGCTCAGGGTGAACGCTGGCGGCGTGTCTAAGGCATGCAAGTCGAACGATCTTCATTAGCAATAATGAAGGCAGTGGCAAACGGGTGAGTAACACATTGGTAATCTACCCCAAAGACGGGAATAACCCGGGGAAACCTGGACTAATACCCGATATGTTCCGGTAATTAATTTGTCGGAATAAAGCTCCGGCGCTTTGGGATGAGCCTATGTCTCATCAGCTAGTTGGCAGGGTAAGAGCCTACCAAGGCTATGACGAGTAGCGGGTGTGAGAGCATGACCCGCCTCACTGGGACTGAGATACTGCCCAGACTCCTACGGGAGGCTGCAGTCAAGAATATTCCTCAATGCACGAAAGTGTGAAGGAGCGACGCCGCGTGATTGAAGACGCCCTTCGGGGTGTAAAAGTCTTTTCTCTGGGAAGAACTAATGACGGTACCAGAGGAATAAGGGCCTGCTAAACTCGTGCCAGCAGCAGCGGTAATACGAGTGGCTCAAGCGTTACCCGGATTTATTGGGCGTAAAGCGTGTTCAGGTGGTTTGCTAAGTCAGTGGTAAAAGTCCCCGGCTCAACTGGGGAACTGCTTCTGATACTGGCAAACTAGAGGCTGGGAGAGGCAAGCGGAATTGCCGGTGTAGGGGTTAAATCCGTTAATATCGGTAGGAACACCAAATGCGAAAGCAGCTTGCTAGAACAGTTCTGACACTCAAACACGAAAGCGTGGGGAGCGAAGCGGATTAGATACCCGCGTAGTCCACGCCGTAAACGATGGATACTAGACATTGGGAGTATCGACCCTCTCAGTGTCGTTTACCCAAGCTAACGCGTTAAGTATCCCGCCTGGGGAGTACGGCCGCAAGGCTAAAACTCAAAGGAATTGACGGGGACTCGCACAAGCGGTGGAGCACGTGGTTTAATTCGACAACAAGCGAAAAACCTTACCAAGGTTTGACATGACGCTGCAAGCCCGCAGAAACGCGGGCCGCCTACGAGGGTGCGTCACAGGTGCTGCATGGTTGTCGTCAGCTCGTGTCGTGAGATGTACGGTTAAGTCCGATAACGAGCGCAACCC
>JAHIRY010000008.1 GCA_018818405.1 Patescibacteria group bacterium
AGAGATTCAGAGATTAAGTTAGTCGTTCCCTTAATTACTCAATTACTTAGTTACTCTAAGTTAAGCGAAGCAACTACAAAAATTGTCAGACTGAGCCTGTCGAAGGGGACCATTTTTTCGGCATAGTCGGTTTCGTTGAGATTTTCGGAAAGAGATTCAGAGATTTAGGCGCTACTCAGTCTCTCAATCGCTTATTCTCTCAGTCTCTTCATTTCACATCGCGCAACGTTTTGTTCTGCTTTGCCCCGGCCAAAACTCCTTGCCTCGCCGAAGCAATGCACGGTTACGCGCAGGCAGGTGCCCCAAACCCCGCGAAGAGAAAGATGTTTGTTGCTTTTGCCTAGAGATTTTTGGAAAGAGATTAAGAGATTCAGAGATTTAGGCGCTGCTCAATCTCTCAGTCTCTTAATCTCTCAATCTCTTCGTCTCTTAAAAACCCCCTGCTTATTCGCAGTTATCTTTGAATATTTCATACGCTTTGCTATACTTGGATTACCAATCAATCGACCACAAGGAGAAAACCATGGCGCCGAAATGCGAACTTTTTCGGGAAATCACGGATGAACTGACAATCAACGAACTGTGGAATGTATATTTCAATTCTTTTGCCGGCCAAGAGACGGAATGCGCGCAAAACCAGATCTGTTTCAACCGAGATGAATTTGCCGCGGCTCTCGCGGATCCGGACTGGGAAAAATTCGTTCTCACGGATGAAGACGGAAAATTCATCGGACTCGGAGCCAGCACAACCAATCTCGAAAAAGCGCGCGTCGGATACATCAATCCCGAAGCTTTCGCAAAGAGACTTCCGGGATATGAGGGAAGGATATTCTACATCCCGATCATTGCCATTCTGCCGGAATTTCAGCGCAAAAAATTCTTTTATCCGTTTATGTCCCGAATGTACAGACATGTGATTTTCGACATGAGAGGCGTGAGCGCGTATGATTTTTCGCAGAACAAAAATCCTCATTTGCAGGAAATCATCGCTCATGTCGGAGAGGAAATGATCAGAAGAGGAGAAGCGCCGGCCGGAGCGAGAATAGTGTCGCATCGCTTCGACGCGCAGATCTATGGAAGCACTCAAGTCATTTGGGACGATTGAAAATCGAAAAACAAAAACGGCCGCGCAATGACGCGGCCGTATTTTTTTTTGTAATTGTTGTTTATTTTTTTCGCGCGCTTAATTTATAAAGCAAGGCGATAAATATTATCTGCGTCCAGAACATGATAACATTTATTCCGCTGGTTGATGGCGATGACCAGCCGGCTGCCAGATAAAACACTCCATTCATCAAAGCGCCGCCGACGCAAGCAATGACCGACAAGCGAACAAATATTCTCAGCCACACATCTTTTTTTGAAAAAATAAAATACAAACCTGCTGCAACTAAAATTATTCCGATCAACAATTCTCCCCACATAACAGAATAACCGATCAGCGACGCGTTGTTTATCGCAAATCCTTCCAAAAAACTTTTTATCCAACCGCAGGGATTTTTACTCGCAAAAAATCCCAAAGTTCCAGGCAACTCTTCTACAAATTTTTTCCCCATAATTTTCTCCCAGCCGCCAAAAAACCATTCATAGCCGAATAAAATCTGAATCAACGCGAAATAAAGCAACGAAACTTGTTTTTTCATAATATTCTTTAAGAATTAATTAATAAATTAACGGTAAATGTTCAAAATCTAAGAAATCGGCAATTCAAACCAGAAAGTCGAGCCTTTTCCTTCCTTGCTCTCAAAACCGATCTCTCCGCCGTGCGCTTCGATTATATTTTTTACAATGTACAGGCTGACGCCCGAGGCGTCGGTTTTCATGGAAGTTGAATTCGCGGCGCGAAAAAACGGTTTGAAAACATTTTGCTGTCCGCCGATTGGAATTCCGATTCCCGTGTCCGAAATTTCAAAACGGATTTTATTATTAGTCTGAAACAGTCTTATTTTTATTTTTCCGCCATCCTTCGTATATGTTAACGCGTTATCTATCAACCTATCCATTGAATCCCTGATCTTTCCCGCATCAATATCTATTTTCGGCAATGATTTTTTTCCAAAATCAATTCTATGTTTAATTGATTTCAATTCGCATTTTGACCGCATTTCATCGCATATCGAACTTAACAATTCTTTCATTGAAGCTTTTTCTTTTTTTATCTTCAACCGCCCCTCTTGAATATCAAGAGTTGCCGACATATCCTGAATTCTGGAAATTATTTCTTTTGTGGCTGAATACGAAACTCGCAAAATTTCTTCCTGACCTTTCGTCACTTTGCCGATTTCCTTGCCCAGTATTGACTCCAGATTCCAGCTGATCGCGTTCAGCGGAGTTCTGAGCTGATGGGAAATAATGTCAATGAATTTGCTTTTCAGCGAATCCAGAGCGAGACGGCGTTCTTCCAAATTCCTTGTTTCGGATACATCTCTCGAAACTACCAACACATTGATTGCTTTTCCGGATTGTTCCAGCACCGGCGAAAAAGTCATATTGCACCATTCGCGATTCGACTTTCATTTCACATTTCGATCCTGCACATGCCGGACATCAAAAGAAGTTGTTTTACCCGCGGCCGCCTGTTTTAACGCTTTTTTTATTTTTGGAACAAATTCTTTTTCAATTGTTTTCAAATAATTCCAATTTTGCGCTTCCCCCTGCGTCTTGAATCCATGTTCGAGCAGACCGCCTCTGCTCAAAGTGAGCAATTCCCCTTTCAAATCAAGCACTTTTATGCAATCCGGAGATGAATCGAACAATGCTCTGTATTTTGCTTCGGAAGCAATCAGTCTGGTCTCATTTCGAGAAACAAGCGATATTGTAGATCTGACGATGCCGGCATTGGAGACAAACGCCAGTATTTCCGCCAGAGAAGCGACAAAATGTTCTGAACCGGAATGAGCGCCGAAATATAAATACAAATTAATTCCTGAAATAAAACCGAGAAAAATTCCAAGCTGGTAAAAATTCGCACTGTAAACAGCGGCGGAAACGGTTGCCAGAAAGAAAAAAGGCAAACGAAAATATGAATCATATCCGCCTGATATATATATAATAATAAGCATGAGCGACAGATAGCAGATTGAATCCAACAAAAATTGAGCGGGTTGGGACAATATCGCTTTTCTTTTCAAAAAATCGCTAAACCCGAAATAAATTCCGAGGAGAATCACAAATCCGACGATATTTTCACCCAAACTCCCGGCCATGCTCGTGTCATGAAAAAAAATTGTCAACAGGAACAAAACAATCGCGTATCCGCCGACCCAATAAAAAGCCACTCGATCAACTCGGGTGATGAAAAAATTTTTTATTTCATTGGAAATTTTATCTTCAATGGTCTTCCCCGGAAAAAGTCGTTCAACTTTTTCATTGAAATATTTTCTAACACTCATAACTTGATTTTTATTTTTATTTTTTACGCAAACAATTGCAATGTGAATATCTTTATAATGTCGCCGGCTCATGAATTAATTGCGGATAAAAAATTTACGGTTGAACATTTTCAGACAAATCGATTCTTTTATTTCCGCCAAATTAAACAATCGGCAATTCAAACCAGAAAGTGCTCCCCTTTCCTTCCGTTGAACTGAATCCGATTTTTCCGCCGTGCTGTTCCACGAAATATTTTGCGATGGACAAGCCCAAACCCGAAGCATCGGGTTTCATTGCCGGCGCGTTTGTGGCGCGAAAGAAGCGATTATAAATTTTGGATTGTTCGATGGCGGGAATGCCGATTCCGGAATCGGTCACCTCAAAACGGACTTTTTTGTCCAGCACTTTAAATGTTGCGCGGATCTTTCCTTTCGGAGGCGTATAAATCACAGCATTGTCCGTAAGTTTTTCAAGGACATCTCTTATCTTTTCAGTATCAACGGAAACAGGAGGAAGCGGCTCTGCCGGCGGCAGGTATTCGCATTGCAAATTTTTTATTTTGCATTTTTTCAAAAATTCAACCATTACCGACCCCCACAAACTTTCCAAAGAAATTTCTTCTTTTTCGAAAACCACCCGGCCTTCTTCAATGTCCATGGCGGTAAGCATGTCGTGAATTCTCTGTATTATCTCAACATCAGCGTCATATACCAGCCGGATAAATTCTTTTTGCGCGTCTTTCAAGCCGCCCAAGTCCTCGCCGAGCAAAGACTCCAAATTCCAACGCATCGAATTCAGCGGAGTGCGCAACTGATGGCCGACAATCTGAATGAATTTATTTTTCAATTGATTCAATTCTTTTATTTTCGCCTCTGATACTTTTCGCTCGCTGATGTCGCGCAGAACGCCGGAAAGCAGAACTATTTTATCATTTTCCATTTTGAAATCGCCCCGTTCTTCCACCCACAAATAATTTCCGTCGTTTTTCCTCAGTCGGAAAATTGAAATAATTGAAATTTTTGTTTCAATTGATCTTTTCAAATCGTCCAGCACCATTTTATAATCATCGGGATGAATGAATTCAGACATATTACGGCCGACAACATCCGACTCGGAATAACCGAGAAAAGACACATTTGGACTGATAAAAGTAATTTCGCCTTCCGGCGTCATGGAATATATCACGTCAGCCACATTTTCAATGGTCGTTCGGTATTTTTCTTCGCTGGCTCGCAATGAGTCTGCCGTTTGCTCGTGCTTCTTGACTTCCATTTCCAGACCGGCGGTCTTTTCTTTGACCAGCGCTTCCAGATCGCCTTGATATTTCATCAATTTTTCTTCCGCCTCCGCGCGAGCGGTCGCGTCTTCCACCAGCACCAGGAGTCCGTCAATAATTTTTTCGTTATGTTTGAAAATAGGCACTGCGCGGTAATGGCGGAAACATTTTTTTCGCGATACCGGAAAAAAATATTCGATTTCATTGTCAAACGGCTTTCCGGCCAATCCCTTTCTGAAAAGTTTATCCAATCCCGTTTTTTTGTAAATCGCATTTTCAAATACATTTTTGCCGAGAAATTGTTTTTCATTTTTAAATCCTGCGATTTTCAGCATTGCGGGATTGACCGAAGCAACAACGCCGTTGGCATCAATCGTAAAAATTCCGATCGGCGCGTTTTCAATAAGCGCGACAAGATCTCTTCCCTGCCGCAAGATCATTTCATTCTGTTTTCTGAAAGTAATGTGTAAAATGAAAAAAATCAACAATATCGCCAAGAAAACGAAACAATAAACCATCAATCTCATTTGCCGCAAAAAACTCAGCTGTTCGGAAATGTCAAAATAAATTTCCACCACGCCGACGGGTTTTTCCAGTCCCAAATAAATCGGGACATAAACTTCCATCAAATTTTTTATTCCCATTTCTTGTTCAATTTCCGGTTCGGCTCTCTCGTATTTCACCGTTCCCTTCAGCGCTTCGAAAGCATCTTGCGGTTCTTCCACTTGTCCGATCCTATCCGGCACTCGATCCGACCAAACCAATATGCTATCGATGTTGTAAATTTTTTTCGCGACTGCGGTGATATATGCTTCCGACATTTCTCCGCTAAAATTCTGAAATGCTTTTTCCGCTTCTTTTGTCTGCCAATGCGCTAGGTACTCCGGTCTCCCTATATGACTCAGAGATTGGCTCTGAACCATATTTTTGATATTTTTTATCTTTGTATCCCATACGAATCGCTCCAGCGTATTTGAAAATAAAATGCTTATTGCCACGCCCAACGCAACAACAATCAATATAACGATTGCCGAGATCAGTAATGTTCTTTTTTGAAAACTGTTTATTTTACCCATGCGTGTAATATTTATTGAGAATTACTTTACGCTTATACGAATCGAGTTATTTAAAAATCAAAAAAAGGATGACAATACAAAAATATCAAACAACATTGTTTTCTCTTTTTCATTCCGCCCTCCTTCCTACTAAAAATTAAATTTTTCTCGTGGTTCCCGCCTGACGAAGCAATTATTGATTTTATCATATCACACATGAATTTTTTTTTTGCGAAAAAACTGTGCAAAACAAAAAAAGGGATAACTCCCCTTTTATTCGCAAACAACCAATTATTTTTCCAAACCCCGATTCTTAATTTTATCCTTTATTATTTCGCGCATCGCGGCGACGGAAAATTATCGAAAACATTTCATTTAACCGGCGGCCGTACGGAACAAAAATCTTTGTTCCCCGTTTTTTTTAAAAAATCGCAATTATTATCATCGATTATTCTCAAATTCGGAAATAATTGCATTGCATTTGCGCAATAATATAAAACGGAAAATGGGAAACACAATAATAATATATACGGGGAACAAAGTTTTTTGTTCCCTGCGTTGCATTTCGTTTTTTTAATATCGATTTTGAAACAACCATGATTCTTAATCTTATCCTTAATTCTTTATTTCTTTCGCGGCAGCGGCGACGAGAATTAAGGTTGAGATTAAGGAGAAGAATTAAGGGAAATGTAATTCCAAACCCTATTTCTTAATCTTATCCTTATCCTTATTTCTTTCGCGGCAGCGGCGACGAGAATTAAGGTTGAGATTAAGGAGAAGAATTAAGGGAAATGTAATTCCAAACCCTATTTCTTAATCTTATCCTTAT
>JAHIRY010000009.1 GCA_018818405.1 Patescibacteria group bacterium
GCCGGCGGGCACGACGGAGAACAACCTGGACTGCGACGACGCCGACGCCGGGATCAATCCCGACGCCATCGAAGTTTGCGATGGCCTGGACAACAACTGCGACGGTCAGGTGGACGAAGGTCTGCTGAATCTTTGCGGAACATGTGGTCCGGCGCCGGTAGAAGATTGTGACGGAGTCGACAATGATTGTGACGGCGAGATCGACGAGGATTGCATTCCTCAGCAGGTCTCTTGCACCGTCTGTTGCGGAGCGGGAATGGATGAGTATGTGTGGTATGGCGATGATCCGCCGACCGAATGGATCTATCGCGATCCGGGTTGCGGAACCATTTCCATGAGCACAGCGGAAATTTGTCAGAGAGGACCTCATCCCGGAACAGTGGATTCCGGATGGGTTGACTGGAATTGCTATGACAATGTGAGTGTATGGAGCTGGATCCAGGATCCGGCAAACAATCTGGGAATTCTTTCTTGCGTGGATGAGATGAACAATCCGGTGGCGTACAATGTGCTCATCGGAACAGTCGATCCTCGCGGCGAGGCAGAGCTCATTATCGATGGGATCTGTCAATAAAAATTTTTTGTAGAGGCAAATAATATCCGGCGGGAGTCACCTAGTTGATTCCCGCCTTTTCTTTTTTAAAAATATGGGTTAATATAGTATAATTGCCTGGAAGAACCTTGACAATTTGGAGAAAAGGAGAAGACCATGCGCATCGAAACTCTGAGTGTCTGCCTGCTTGTGCCGGCTCTTGCCGGCTGTCCGCCGAGTTTTCCTCCTCCGGGAGATGAATCATCCGGAGATGCCGGTAGAATTTTCGATGAATCTGTTGCCGATATTTCGGATGAAGGAATTGAAAATCCTGAAGTCGATTCCGGTGAACGAGATGTTTTTGTTTCGGAATGTCTGAACAATAATGAATGTGTCGTTTCTCAATATTGCCGTTGCTCGGGAAATGAATTGCTTTGCGAAGGAGTGCTGGCAATTTGTGAAGATGGCCGATGCAAAACATTTTCCAATCAAGAAATTTGTTCTTTCGGCTGTTCCGAAAATGAAAGCCGATGCTTGGTTGAAAATGAATGTATTGTAAAAGAAGATTGCATTGCCGCAGAAAGTTGCGAGTGTGAAGGAAATCAATCGGTTTGTTCGCAAAAAACCGGACGATGCATTGATTCGGAATGCGAAGTGACAGAGTCTGTTGAAGAATGCGAACACGGTTGCGAAGCGGGCGCGTGCTTGCCTCAATGTGTTGAGAATGATGATTGCGTTTTGGAACTCCAATGCCATTGCGATGAAATGAAAAGCGTCTGCAATGGAATTTTGCCTTTTTGCGACAATGGAAATTGTCAGCCGCACGAAGAATCAATCGACTGTCAATACGGTTGTTTGCTCGGGGAATGTCTGCCGGAAGTCGAATGCCAATCGGGCGAAGAATGTCCGATTTCAACCGATTGCGGTTGTGAAGATTTTTTCCGCGTTTGCTGGACGAAAACCGGACAATGCAATGACAATCAGTGTGAAAGAATAAATGATGTTAATGAAGATTGCGTCTTCGGTTGCAGTGATGGCGAATGTTTGGAAGAATGTTACGAAGATAACGATTGCGTTGACAGGGAAATTTGCGATTGCGGTGAAAATTTCAAGATCTGCGCCGGTAAATTGCCTCAATGCGAAAACAATCATTGCGCGGAATTTTCTCTTCGAGAAGAATGCGATTTCGGCTGTGAATTCGGTGAATGCTTGCCCGAATGTTTGGAAAATGATGATTGCGTCATCCGCAGTGAATGCGTCTGCGAAGGAACAACGAATGTTTGCGTGAACACTTTGCGGATTTGCGATAACGGATTTTGTGAAAGCCATTCGGATTTTTTCGAATGTGAATTCGGTTGCGCTGCTGGAGAATGTCTGCCGGAGGTCGAATGCCGCGTTGCTGAAGATTGCGAAATTTCAACCGTGTGCGATTGCGATGAAAACGGAGTTGTTTGCCTGGAAATCATGGGGATTTGTCGCGACAATCATTGCGAAAGAGTGGAAAATCGGGAAGATTGCGAATATGGTTGCGAAGAAGGACATTGTCTCCCTCAGTGCTCAGTCAATGAAGATTGCATTGTTCTGGAAAATTGTGAATGCTCGGGACAAATGAACGTTTGTTCAGGACAACTGGCGGAATGCGAGAACAATTTTTGCAAGGAATTTTCCCGCGAAGAAGAATGTATTTCCGGCTGCCAAGACGGCGAATGCCTGTCGGAAATCGAATGCAGGATTGATCACGATTGCCAGATTTTCATTGACTGCGGTTGCAATGAATCAAATCGTGTTTGTTGGCAGGGAAATGGGATTTGTTCGGAAAATCATTGCGAGATTCTCGAAGAACGGGAAGATTGCGAGTTCGGCTGCGAATCAGGAGAATGCCGGCTCGAATGTTATTCAAACAATGATTGCGAAGCTCTGGAAATTTGCGAATGTCGGGGATCGATGAAAGTTTGTTCAGGACAACTGGCGGAATGCGAGAACAATGTTTGTAAAGAATTTTCAGGGGAAGAGGAATGCTTTTTTGGCTGTGAAATCGGCGAATGTTTGCCGGAAGTCGAATGCCGAGTTGATCAAAATTGCGTGGTTTCAACTGATTGCGATTGCGATGATTCGGCTCGCGTTTGTCGGAGCGTGATTGAAAGTTGCGTGGACAATTATTGCGTGAGAGATGAATCACGGGAAGAATGCGAGTTTGGCTGTGAATTCGGTGAATGCCGGCTCGAATGTTCTTTAAACAATGATTGCGAAGCTCTGGAAATCTGCGAATGTCTCGGACAGATGAAAGTTTGTTCCGGACAACTGGCGGAATGCGAGAACAATGTTTGCAAGGAATTTTCAGGGGAAGAAGAATGCGTTTACGGATGTGAAGCGGACGAATGTTTGCCGCAATGCCGAGTGAACATTGATTGTCCGGAAAGCAGTTCCTGCCGCTGTGAAGATCAATCGCAAGTTTGCGAAATCAAAGCGGCGATTTGCGAGAATGGATTTTGCAGTGAAAGAGTTGAACGAAATATTTGTCCGCGATCTTGCGCTGACGGCAGTTGCGTGGAATGTTCCGTTGCCATTGATTGCGCTCAATCCACGAGTTGTGATTGCGACGGAGACGAACGAGTTTGCACTGTGACGACCGGACATTGCATGGATCATCAATGCGAGTCTCGCGAAGGAAGAGAAATTTGTCCTTTCGGTTGTCAGGAAAGCGCTTGCCGGCCGGAATGCGTGATTGATAATGATTGCGAAGAAAATATCCTTTGCCATTGCGAAGGAAATCAGCGGATTTGCGCGGGAACTTTGGCGAGTTGTGAAAATTTGCATTGCCAAGAAATGACTTCAACCGAAGTTTGCGAATTTCAGTGCGAAGAAGGCGAGTGCGAGCCGGAGTGCCGAGTCGACGATGATTGTCCGGCTGAGAGCGATTGCGTGTGCGATGGAAATACGCAAATCTGCAGCGGATCGAGCGGAGTTTGCGAAGATAATGTTTGCCAGGATTTTCAAGATGTAAATGTGTGCGAAGATTTTTGCCATGGAGGCGATTGTGTGGAATGTTTGGCTGATAATGATTGTCCGTTCATGCAATTTTGTCAGAACAATTCGTGTCAATATGACGCGACAAGGATTATCTGCCGTTTCAATTTCAACTGTGTTCCCGAGGGAATTCGGATGGTAGTTTGGACCGGACCGGATGCGGTGGAAGAGGCTCAAGTGTGCCAAGGCAATCAGTTTGAATATCTTTTGCCGCAGGTTTGTTCAGAGGGAAATCAATTTCCGAGATTTCGAATCAATACTCGAACTCAGCAAGGATATTCGGGGATTGGAAATATGCAAATCGAATGCAACAATCCCAATTTTTCAGTGGTAGTCGAGGATGACCGGGATTATCCGTCGGGAACAAGACGGGTGGAATTTTCAACTCCCGGTTGCAATTAAAAGTATCAGCCGTCGGCGGCATTGTTCGCCGGCGGTATTTTTTTTATTCGAATTATTTTACGCAATCGCGCAAATATGATATAGTTTAGTTAGATTTTTGAAGAAATTCAGTTTATTTATGTTTAAAAAAATAAAAATAAAGATGCCGATTGACGCGGTGGCCGCTGTCACATATCGGTGCAATTCCCGTTGCATTATGTGCAATATTTGGCAGATCAAGGATTTCCCTGAAATGCCGGCCGAGGAATACGGAAAATTGCCGAACAGTTTGCGCGATATTAATATTACGGGCGGCGAACCGTTTTTGCGCAATGATTTAGTGGAAATAATAAAAGTAATGAGGCGCGCTTGTCCGAACGCGAAATTCAACATTTCCACCAACGGTTTTTTGGTTGACGCGATCAAACGTGTTTTGCCGGAAATAAAAAGAATTGTTCCTGATATCGGAATTTCCATTTCCATTGACGGAGTCGGACAAATGCACGAACAAGTCAGGCGCGTTCCGAACGCGTGGCCGAAAGTTTTGGAAACAATGCATTTTTGCCGCGACATATTGAAAATAAAAAACATTAAATTCGCGTTCACTTTGAATGAAATGAATTACAGTCAATTGAAATCAGCTTATGATTGGAGCAAAAAGCTGGGAGTGCAATTTACAATGGCGATCGTTCATTCATCTGATGTTTATTTTTCAAAAAAGAATGAATTGAAAATTTCCGGAGAAGAATTGGAACGGCAATTTTCCCATGTTATCAATTCATTGTTAAAATCATTAAAACCGAAAAATTGGGTGCGCGCGTATTTTGTCGACGGACTTTATAGAATCGCGAGAGGTTTGCGCAGGCCGCTCGAACCGTTTGCCGGCGAAGATTTTTTTTATCTTGACCCTAAAGGCGATGTTTATCCGTCGGTAATCGACAATGTGATCATGGGAAATATCAATCATTGCCGTAATTTTCAAAATCTCTGGTATTCTCATCAGGCGGATCAGGCGAGAAACGCGGTTCACGGTTTTGAAAATAATTATTGGATGGTTTGCACGGCGAGAACCGGAATAAAAAGAAATCCGTTAAAAGTCGCGAATTGGATTTTTAAAAATAAAATAAAATTGGCGAGAGACACGCGGGTTGTCACGACCAATAATCAATAAACAATGCCATTGCGAAAAATTTTTTCAAAAAGTTCAACCGAATATTCATTTAAGTTGTGGGTGATTGTCGGAATAATCATATCTTTTTTTAGCTTGATCGCCATCAATTTTTTGGAACCGCTGTCTTTGCTTGTCATTGTTTTTTCGGCGATATTATTGCTTATATTTATTCAATATCCGTTGGCCGGGCTTTATGCCATGGCTTTTTTGTTTCCGTTTTCCAATTGGCAATTTCAATTGCAAAGCATAAATGTTCCATATGTTGATTTGGTTGCTTTGTTTTTGTTTTCAGCGGTCTGCATTCGTTTTGTTATTCATTTTCATGAAAAGAAAAAGTTTGACCGGCGCGATTTTTTGAAAATTTTTCCGGGAATATTTTTTGCGGGAATGTTTTTCATTGCTTGTTCTTTGTCGATTTTCAATAATGAATTTTTTTCAGAGGCGTTCAAATATTTGTTGCGTCCTTTGATTTTTTTCTATTTGATGTTTGTTGTTTTGCCGGTGAATTTACTGCATGACAAAAAATCATTGAATCGAATTTTAAAAATTTTTTTGGCAGTGGGAGTCGCGGTCGCGATCATGGGATTTCTCAGTCTTTTATTCGCTTCCGGTTCGTGGTACATGCATCGCGCGACGCCGTTTTCTTTCGGCGATTTCAATCCGCTCGGCGGCAATCACAATGCCGTGGCCGAGGTTTTGATTGTCGCGCTTCCTTGCGCCATGATTCTATTTTTGCAAGCGGGAAAAGTGAAATTCAAAGGCTGGTATGTTCTCGCCATGCTTTTCATGTCTCTCATTCTGATTCTCACTTTTTCCCGTTCCGGCTGGCTCGGTTTGCTTTTGGAATTGCTGATTTTGTTTTTCGTTCGATATGTGCGGCAAGCTTCGATTTATTTGGTCAGCGCGGTTGTAATGTTTTTGATTTTAATTCCGGCGATTTTTTACATTACCGTCTGGAATCAGGTCGGATGGATTCAGGTTTCAAACAGTAATCGTCTGCTCATGACGGAAATTTCATTGAATAAATTTGCAGAGCATCCGATCATTGGTCACGGATTGAACACTTTTCAGAAATTGGTGGGCGAAACATTTGTTTATCAGATTGAATTCGGCGAAGCGCTCGATTCCCATGGATTCGCGCAAAAATTATTGACTGAAACCGGACTTTTGGGATTTCTGACTTTTTTGGCTTTTTTATTTTATATTTTCCATCAATACTATTTGGCTTACACCGCTTCTCATGACGCGCATTCCCGAATGATAATTTTGTGTTTCATTATGATGCTTTCCGGCATTACGTTGATGGAGCTTTTTTCCACTTCGTATTTCATCGCCACCATGTGGCTGCCCGTGGGAGTTGGATTGGCCGGAGTTCGTGTTTTTAAGAGTTAAGTAAATTATTATAATTTGCAGAGGCGCAAAATCTTGCGCCCGATTCCAAATAAGCGAGAAAGAAATGAATAGAACAAATCAATAAAAAATTTCCCTAACTTACAAGCTAATCAGCTAACATAAAAATATGAAACAACTCTACAAAAAATTTCTTTCCTCCGGATTTGCGGATTTGAATCTGGGCAGTTATGAACACATGATTCTAATGTATCGCCACAATTACAGCCGGCTCTTGCCGAGCGATGAAACCGCGAAAATATTGGATATCGGCTGCGGCATGGGACAATTTTTGCAGTTTTTGGCTGAGGACGGATATGAAAATATTTCGGGCGTTGATATTTCTCCGGAAGCGGTGGAATTTTGCCGGGAAAAAGGAATTAATAAAGTAAAGCAAATCGATGATTTGGTTGAATTTTTAAATACTTCGGAAGTTTATGATTTGATTGTTTTGAATGATGTGATCGAACATTTTCCAAAGGAAAAAGGCATTGTTATTTTGCAGAAAATTTATGAGAAGTTGAGAATCGGCGGAAAGATTATCATAAAAACGGGAAACATGTCTTCACTCGCCGGTTTGAGACTGCGTTATGATGATTTCACGCATTATGACGGATTTACCGAATACAGTTTGACGCAAGTTTTGAAAGCGTGTAATTTTAAGAATATAGGAATTTATCCGTTTGTTTTTCCGTTGAACAGATTGACCAGAATTATCAGGTTCGCGGTTCAGACCGTGATTCATCTGTTGTGGAAAGCGGTTTATTTTTTCGAATTCACTGCGCCGCCGAAAATTGTAGATGAAATAATTTTCGCCGTTGCAAAGAAATAGTTTTAAAGCGAGATAAGCAAGTTAAGCGAGTTAAGCTTATCAACCAAACACACTTATCTCGCTTAAACGCTTCCTCGCTTTAACCCTTATCAACCAAACCTTATGACAAAAATCGTTCACATCATCGGCCGTCTGCGACATGGCGGAGCGGAAAAGCTTTTGCTGGATTTGTGCAGAAAAGTTGATAAAGAAAAATTTGATGTTTCAGTTATTGTTTTGCAGGAAGACAATCCAATGGCCGAGGAATTTTTGGAGGCGGGAATTAAAATTAAATTTTTTCACAAGAAAAATAAATTGGATTTTGGAATAATCAAGCGCGTGGCTGATTATTTGCGGGATTTGAAGCCGGACATTGTTCACACTCATCTTTTTGCCGGAGATTTTTGGGGCGGATCAGCGGCCATTCGCGCGAAAGTTCCGCATATCGTTTCCACCAAGCATGACATTTTGTATGAAGATTTCATGCGCAGTTTTCTGACGAAGAGAATGCATCGGAAGTTTGAGCGCATAATCGCGATTTCAAACGCGACGCGCGATTTCATGCTGGAAAACGAGAATGTTCCGTTTGAAAAAATTCAAGTGATTTACAACGGCGTTGATATTACCAGATATTTCGAGGAAATTTCCGAGACTGAGGAAAAAGACAATATTGTCATCGGCACGATCGGACGGCTGTCAAAAGAAAAGGGACAGAAACATTTGATTCGCGCCTGCCGATTTTTAAAAGACGCGGATTGGGAATTGATTTTGGTGGGAGAAGGTCCGATGCGCGAAGAATTGCAAAATTTGGCGCATTTTTTGGGAATTGAAAACAAAGTGAAATTCACCGGATTCGCTCCGGATGTCCGGCCTTATTTACAGAAGTTTGATATTTTTGTTTTGCCTTCGGTCAGCGAAGGTTTGAGTATTGTGATTTTGGAAGCGGCTTTGCGCGGAAAATTCATCATTGCCACGAATGTCGGAGGAATTCCGGAAATTATCACGGACAAAGAAACCGGACTTTTGTTCGAGCCGAAAAACATCGAGCAATTGGTGCGGCATTTGAATTGGGCGATCGAGCACCGGGCTGACGCGGCAAAAATGGCTCGCCGTTTGCAAAAGGAAGTGATGGAAAAATTCGATATCAAGAAAACCGTGAATCAATATGAATCTTTTTACAAAGAGTTAATGGAAAATAAAAAAATATGAAAGTACTTTTAGTCAACAAATTTCATTTTTTAAAAGGAGGGAGCGAGCGGGTTTATTTTGAAACCGGATCTTTGTTGGAAAAAAAGGGGCATCAAGTGATTTATTTTTCAATGAAAGACAAGAGGAATGTTTATTCTCCTCAGGAAAAGTATTTTGTGGAAAATGTTGATTTCACTTCGCGAAAGAATTGGCTGAGAAAATCTTTTCGTTATATTTATTACAAGAAAGCGGCTGAAAATTTGGAGCGATTGATTCTCGCGGAAAAGCCGGACATTGCGCATTTGCACAATATTTCCCATCACATCACGCCGGCGATTTTGAAAACTTTGAAAAAATATGGGATCCCCGTTGTCCAGACTTTGCATGATTATCAGATTATTTGTCCGAATTACAGATTGTTTACCGAAGGCGCGGTTTGCGAGCGTTGCAAGAAAAGAAAATATTACAATTGCGTTTTGCACCGATGCATTCAAAACGGTTTTGCGCCGAGCGTGCTGGGAGCGAAAGAATTGTATTTTCAATGGTTTTTCAAATTCTATCGGGAAAAAGTCGATTTGTTTATTTGTCCGAGCGGATTTTTGCAGACAAAGCTGAAAGATTGGGGCGTGAAGCAAAAAACAAAAGTCGTGCCGAATTTCATTGATTTGGAAAATTTTGAGCCGAATTATACTGTCGGCGATTATATTGTTTGCGTCAGCCGGTTGTCCGCTGAAAAAGGAATTATGGATTTGTTGGAAGCGGTTCGCGCTTTGCCGGAAGTGAAATTGAAATTGGTCGGCGACGGACCGATGCGCGCGGAAGTTTTGGATTATTTGAAAAAAAACAATGTAAAAAATGTTGAATATGCCGGCGCGAAGTTTGATGAAGAATTAAAAGAAGTGATAAGGAAATCGCGGTTTGCGATTATTCCTTCCGAATGGTATGAGAATTATCCGTTGATCGCGCTGGAATCAATGGCTCTCGGAAAACCGGTTTTGTCGGCGAAAATCGGAGGACTCGCGGGAATGATCGCGGAAAATTTCAACGGTTGGTTTTTCGAATCTTCGGATGTCAATGATTTGCAGTCAAAGTTGAGTTTGCATTACAATGAAATTGAACGGATTGAAGAGTTGGGAAAAAATGCGAGAAGAACAGTTGAAGAAAAAAACAGCGCTGAAAAATATTATCAGGAGATTTCAGCTTGTTATGATATTGTTTTGAAAAATGAAATGGACAACGGTTGATCATAAAATTCAAAGAATCAAAGCTCGATAAAAACAAAATCAAAACGCAACGATTTCGTTTCGATTGATTCAAATTTATAAAACCATTGAAAATAAAAAATAATATGCCCGAACAAATTAAAACGGAATCGCAAAATCTCGAAACAATGGCGGTGAAAGCGAACTTGGATAATTTGGAACAAAAACATTTTGATAAGTTGAAAGCCGAGTTGTTGCAGATTCTCGGAGGGAAGCCGTTTGAAGATATTGAAAAAACGCAAGATCTTGTTCTTGCGAGAACAGTTAATAAGAAAATGGCGGAGATTTTGAATTTTTTGAAAACAAAGGAAGTTAAAACGGAAAGGTTGATAATTAAAGACGCGAAAAATCCGTTTGCCGAAGCGTTTCGCGATGGCGGAGTTGACGCGCCGGAGACGATTGATTATGAATTGGATTTTGAAGAGCTGGCGGATATGAACGTGGCTGTCTATGAAAATCGCGGATTGCATGCGTGGGCGGAGGAAGTGAAAAAAGCGAAAGAGAAATTGGGGAAAATGAGGTTGGAAAAATTGGAAATTATCAAAAGAGAAATAAAAGAAGGAGCGATTCCGATAATCATGCCGGGGAAGCGAGCCATGCTGGAGACAACGCTCGAGCAGATAAAGATGCTGAGGCCGAAATTCAAAAGTTTTAATAAAGAAGAAGAATTGGCGGATGGATCATCTCTTGTGGGCGAGCACCTCAATCAGTTGATAAATGAGAGAAATGAATTATTGGTGTCAGATATTCCCGAAAAACCATATATTCTCCTCACGAAGCCGACGCAAAAATCTGAATTAAGAGGTGAAACAATGAATAAGCAGATAGAGGCAATCGTGGCATTAAATGCAAATCGAACTGAGGAAAATAAGATTTGCGCGATGAATCCGCATGAATACGCGGCAGTGCAGAC
>JAHIRY010000010.1 GCA_018818405.1 Patescibacteria group bacterium
GGCGTGACGGAATTCATTACCTCATTTTATTTTGAAAATAGGTTCTAACTTGGTATAATAAGTGCACCATGAACCACTCGCTTTTTTAAATATAATCATGTTTCAGTGAAATTTGCTCGGGTTCATGGTGGGCAATAGAGGAGTCGAACCTCTGACCTTCTCGACGTCAACGAGACGCTCTAACCAACTGAGCTAATTGCCCGTGAAGTACATGCATTCGCATGACTTCACGGCAAGCCGTGATTTTTTGCGAAGCGATGCCTTATTTAAATTTATATCAAATACAATAGATAGTCAAAAAAATGGCGGGCCATGAACCGGAGCAAATTTCACTTAAACGTGCGATTATAATTTAAAAAGCGAGTGGTTCATGGTGGGCAATACAGGACTCGAACCTGTGACCTCTGCAATGTGAATGCAGCGCTCTAACCAGCTGAGCTAATTGCCCCTGAAGTACATGCTTCGCATGACTTCAGGGCTAGCCCTGATTTTTTTGCGAAGCAAGATTTTTTTATGCGATAAAATCGCATTAGTCAATGAAATTGCTTGCCATGAACCGGAGCAAACTTCAGTAATACTTTATTTAAATTAAAGAAGCGACCGGTTTCTGACAATATAAAATAATGGCTTGCCATGAACCGGAGCAAATTTCACTTAAACGTATGATTATAATTAAAAAAGCGACTGGTTCATGGTGGGCCTGCTGGGACTTGAACCCAGGACCCCCACTTTATAAGAGTGGTGCTCTAACCGGCTGAGCTACAGGCCCGAAATAAAAATTAAACAATTGAATTGTTATTGATAATTTTCGGTTATTATCGTGAGAATCGTATCAAAAATATTCATTTTTGTCGAATGAATGAAATTCTCGACATTATTGGCCGTTTACTGATTTTTTTCAATTTTTCCAGAATCTCCTGAATCGGACAATCAAGTTTTATTTTTAGCGGATTTTTTGTTCCTGACTCAGAAATGTTGGAAAATATATTTTTCAGATCAATGTTTTTTTCCGATTTGAGCAGGCAAAATTTTTCATTCTCTTTCTCGTAAAATAGCGCGGTCAATTCGATCGTCGGAATGCAAGCGATCAATTCTTCGATCAACGCGGGCAGATCTTTTTCCGTCGCTCCTGTTGCTGAAAATTCTTCTTCCTTTATTTCCGCCCAAGCGATCTTCTGATTTTCATCTGTTTGCAGATTCAAGAGAACTCGTCCCCAGAGTCTCATGCTGTTGACCGTTTTTGTCTGATACAACTTGCGCACAATCATCTCGCGTTCTGCGCCGGCGGCGAGCAGACAGCTGGCAATGTGCAGAGTTTTCGGCGTCACGCTCGGAATTTTAAAACTTTTCGTTTTTTCAATCATGCCGGCCAACAGGCAAGTGGCGATCGATTCATCCATGAAATTCGAATCCAGCATTTCAATCATTTCGTAAATTATTTCCGAAATCGATATTGCCGTAATGTTGATCAAATTCAGCTGGCCGTAATGTTCATTTTCCGGAGAATGGTCAATGTTGATTATCGGAGTTTGATAAAAAAAATCAGCGTTTTCTTCGAATAATGCGCCCATTGATTCCAGATCAGGCGCATTGAGCGCGACAATCAGATCATGTTTGTAAACCGAATCAAATATTTTGACATCATCTTTCAATAAATTTATTTTCGTTCCGTCCACAAAAATATTCAATCGTCCGCCGGAGATTTCATGCTTGATTTCCGGCTCCGCTATTTTTTCCGCGTCAAGACTGATGACGAATTTTTTCAATCCGCAAACATTGTTTTTGATCGATTCCGCGCCGGCAAGAAAATTGAAAACATGCTCAGCCGGCAATTCCGGACAAATGATGTCAGTATTTTTTCCCATTTTTTGCAATATTTTCGACAGCGCGAGACCGGCGGAAATTGCGTCTCCCGACGGATTGGCTTTGCAAACGATTACCGGGTTTCGGCTTCGCCGGAGCAGTTCATACAATTGCTGTTGCTGGTTGAACGACATATTTTGATGAAGAAAAAAGTTAACTATTCATATGCTGACAAGTATAGCAAATCTGAAATGTTAGGTGAAAGTAAAGTTTATATAACAACGATTGCGATGTCAAGCATATTGCCGTTGCCAATGCTGATTTTCGTTGAAATTGTCAAATTTATTGTAATTGCACGGATTTTATGATAAAATTAATTTGTTTTAAAGCCTATAATCGAATTTAAATTTTATGGAAATTCCAAAAACATACAGCCCGAAAGATTTTGAAGATGATATTTACAAAGACTGGGAAGCGCAAGAACTTTTCAATCCGGACAAAATCAAACCGCGACGAAAAGAACATTTTTCCATTGTTCTGCCTCCCCCGAATGTCACCGGCACTTTGCATCTCGGCCACGCGTCAATGCTCGCGATCGAAGATTTGTTTGTTCGCTACAAAAGGATGCAAGGTTTTGACACCGCCTGGATTCCGGGAACTGATCACGCGGCCATTGCCACGCAAAATGTTGTTGAAAAAAAATTGTGGAAAGAAGAAGGAAAAACCCGGCACGATTTGGGCAGAGAAAGATTTTTGGAAAGAGTGGAAGCATATGTGGAAGATTCAAAAAATATAATTCACAATCAGATTCGCAAAATGGGTGCGAGTCTTGATTGGAGCCGTGAAGCATACACTTTGGACGAAACCAGAGCGCGCGCCGTGCGTAAAGTTTTCAAGATGATGTACGATGACGGTTTGATTTACCGCGGCTACAGAATTGTGAATTGGTGTCCGCGCTGCAAAACGACTTTGGCTGATGATGAAGTCGATTACAAGGAACAATCCGCCAAACTTTACACTTTCAAATACGACAAAAATTTTCCGTTCGCCATTGCCACGACCAGACCGGAAACAAAACTCGGAGACGCGGCCGTTGCCGTTAATCCGAATGATGAACGATATCAAGAATATATCGGCCAAATTTTTGATGTTAATTTTTGCGGAGTTGATTTGAAAATAAAAATCATCGCCGACGATGCTGTTGAATCCGAATTCGGCACCGGCGCGCTCGGCGTCACTCCTGCGCACAGCGCGGTTGATTTTGACATGGCGCAAAAAAATAATTTGGAAATTATAAAAGTGATTGATGAAGACGCGAAAATGACGGACAAAGCGGGAAAATTCGCGGGAATGTCCGTTGAAGAAGCGAGAGAAAAAATCTCGGCTGAACTCGAAAAAAACGGATTGCTGGAAAAAACCGAAGAGCTCATCAATAATTTGTCTGTTTGTTATCGCTGTAAAAGCGCGATCGAACCGTTGACATCTGATCAATGGTTTATCAATGTCAATAAAAAATTCAAAGTCCGCGGTTCTGAAATGAAAAAATCCGCGGGAAAAGAAGCGAGTTTGAAAGAACTTTCGCTCTCTGTTGTAAAAGATAAAAACATAAACATAATTCCGGAGCGGTTTGAAAAAACATATTTTCATTGGATGGAAAATTTGCGCGATTGGTGCATTTCCCGCCAGCTCTGGTTCGGCCATCAAATTCCGGTTTGGTATTGCGAAGATTGCGCTGAATATGTTGTCACCGAACTTTCCGCCACCGAACTTTTCGTCATGCGCCACGGCGAAGCGAAAAATAATGTGCTCGACCAATTGAATTCTGATATTGAAAATCAAATAAACGGATTGACGGAAAAAGGAAAAGAACAAGTTGAAGCTGTTTTTGAAAAATTGAAAAATGAAAAAATCGGCGCGATTTATTGTTCTGATTTCAGGCGAACGAAAGAAACAGCTGCGATTATAAATGAAAAATTGAATTTGCCGATCATCGAAGATCCTCGGCTGAGAGAAGTCGGCGTCGGTGAATTTGAAGGAAAACATGATGCGGAACTCGCAGCCTTCAGACAAAACAATTTCGCGCAGTGGCAAAATGACAATCCGCACGGAATAGAATCTTTTGAAAGTTTGAAAACAAGAGTTTTCGCCTGTTTGGAAGAAATTGCGGAAAAATTTCCCGGCCAAAAAGTTTTAATCATCACGCACGGCGATGTCTGCCGCATTGTTCAAGGTTTCAGAAAGAACATTGCCGATGAAAAACTTTTCAAAATGGATTATCCGCTGACCGGAGAGTATTTGCATTTGAAATTCGCGCCAATAAAATGCAAGTGCGGTTCGCAAAATTTGAAACAAGACGAAGACACTCTCGACACTTGGTTTTCAGCCGGACTTTGGACATTCTCGACTTTGCTGGAAAAAGATTTTGAAACTTTCGACAAAAAAGAAAATCCGCTTTTAAAAAGATTTCATCCGACAACGGTTCTCGAAACCGGCTACGATATTTTATTTTTCTGGGTCGCGCGCATGATTCTCATGACAACTTATGCGACGGGCGAAGTTCCGTTTGAAAATGTTTATTTGCACGGACTCATCCGCGACAAAGAAGGCGACAAAATGTCAAAATCAAAACCCGAAACAGCGATCGATCCGCTCGACGCCGGTCGGAAATACGGATTTGACGCAGTGCGTTTGTCTCTGCTCATCGGCAATACGGCGGGCAATGATATTCGTTTATATGATGAAAAGATTGAAGGTTATCGAAATTTTGTGAATAAACTTTGGAATATTTCAAGATTTATTTTGATGGAGCAAGGCGGGCGAGATAAGCAAGCAAGCGAGATAAGCGAGTTAAGCAAAACGCTGGCGGATCGATGGATTATTTCGAGATTCAACAAGTTGATTCGAGAAGTGACTAAATTGTTGGATGAATATAATTTTTCTTCTGCCGGCGAATTACTGCGCGAATTCACTTGGAATGATTTCGCGGATTGGTATTTGGAAATTTCCAAAGTGGAACAAAACAAAGAAGAGATGTTGAAATATATTTTTAAAAATTTGTTGAAGCTCTGGCATCCGTTCGTGCCGTTTGTGACGGAAACAATTTGGAAACAAATGAATCCAAAAGAAAAATCGCTTATGATTTCCGAATGGCCGGAATTTGCTGAAAAAGCAATTGATGAAAACTCGGAAAAAGAATTTGAATCGGTTAAAGAATTGATAATCAAAATAAGAAATGTTCGCTCTGAAAATAAAGTTCAACCGGCAAAGAAAATAAGAATCTCAATAATTTCCGACAATGAAAATTTAATAAAGGAACAGCGGGAAAATATCACTGCTTTGTCTCGAGCTGAAGTATTAACATTCACTCGGCAGGAACAGGAAAAATTCATAAAGGATTTTGTGCCCATGGGAGAAATATATTTTTATATGACTGATTTGATTGATCCTGAAAAAGAAAAGGAAAGAATTGAAAAAGAAAAAAATAATTTGGAAAACTATATTTCAGGAATGGAAAAAAAATTGAGCAATGATGAGTTCGTTAACAACGCGCCAAGGCCGGTTGTTGAAGGAGAACGGCAAAAGTTGGCTGAGGCGCGGGAAAAGCTGGAGAAAATACTCGAACAGCTCGGGGCGTTGAAATAAAAGTATTGTTTCTTGTAGCGCAACTGAAAATTATAAATATGGTGAATAAGAATCAATCATTGGCGATTTTCGAAAATTTCAAAATTCGCCGGCATTACGATGAAAAAACTGAAACATGGTATTTTTCCGTTGTCGATATTATTTTTGCATTGACAGAAAGCAGTAATCCTACCGATTATTTAAAAAAGTTGAGAAAGCGAGATATGGAACTCGGAAATTATGTGGTGACAAATTGTCCCCAGGTAGAAATGATTACAACAACAGGTAAAAAGAGAAAAACACTCGCAGGTACGGTGGAGCATTTGTTAAGAATAATTCAAGCGGTTCCGTCAAAAAAAGCCGAACCGATTAAACTCTGGCTGGCAAAAGTCGGATATGAGCGAATGCAAGAAATGGTTAATCCGGAAATCGCATTAAATCGTTCGCGTGAATATTGGCAAAAACAGGGAAGAAGCGAGAAGTGGATTCAACAGCGAATGTCAGGACAGGAAACCAGAAACAAGCTGACGGATTATTGGGCTGAGAATGATGTGAAAAAAGGCAATGAATTTGCGATTTTGACAAATATTATTCACGAAGAATGGAGCGGTTTAACAGTTCAAGAACATAAAAAATCAAAGAGTTTGAAAACGCAAAATTTGCGAGATCACATGAGCGAAGCTGAACTTATTTTTACGGCGCTAGCGGAATTGTCCACCAGAGAGATTGCGAATGCCATGAAAGCGTGCGGACTGGAAGAGAATAAACTGCCGGCAAAGAGAGGCGGTAAGATTGCCAAGGGCGCGCGAATTGCCTTGGAAAAAAAGACAGGCAAAAGCATAATAACCAATGAAAATTTTTTGTCGCCGGCAAAAGTGAACCGGCGGAAATTAAAATAAGGATAGAAAGTTGAAAAATCTTCGCAGAAAATAAAAAAAAACGAGAGGGAGCAGCCTTCGGACGAAACCTTGGGCGTGTCCTCTCATCATGATATTGCAATAATAACAAATTATTTATAGATAGTATGTCAAAAATGAATATTGAAACAAATGCGGAAAAAATCAATGAACTTTTAACTCGCGGAGTTGAAAATATTTTTCCCAACAGAGAATTTTTGGAAGAGAAATTAAAAAAAGGCGAACAGTTAAAATTGTATTTGGGAATCGATCCGACCGGTCCGACTCTGCACCTCGGCCATGCGATCAATTTGATGAAAATGAAGCAATTCCAAGAACTCGGCCACAAAGTGATTTTGCTGATCGGCAGTTTTACCGCCATGATCGGCGATCCGACTGACAAAATGGCGGTGAGAAAGCCGTTGACTCGCGAACAAGTGCTGGAAAATTGTGAAAAATACAAAGAACAAGCTTCGGTTTTGCTGAATTTTGACGGAGAAAATCCGGCGGAATTGAAATACAATGACGAATGGCTGGGAAAGTTGAATTTCGGTGAGATTTTGGATATCGCCTCTCATCTCACGGTTCAGCAATTGCTGGAGCGCGACATGTTTGAAAAAAGAATGAAAGACGGAAAGCCGATCGGGCTTCATGAATTTTTATATCCGCTGATGCAAGGTTATGATTCCGTTGCCATGGAGGTTGACGGCGAAGTCGGCGGCAATGATCAGACTTTCAACATGCTTGTCGGCAGAAATCTTTTGAAAACAATGAAGCATAAAGAAAAATTCGTTTTGACGAATAAATTGCTGGTTGATCCGACCGGAAAGAAAATGGGAAAAACCGAAGGAAACATGATTACATTGGAAGATTCGGCCAATGAAATGTTCGGCAAGGTCATGGCTTGGCCGGATGAAATGATTTTACCGGGTTTTGAACTTTGCACTTCGGTCGAAGATCTTTCAACTCTTGAAAATCGGTTGAAATCAGGTGAAAATCCGCGCGATTTGAAATTGGAATTGGGTGAAAAAGTTGTGGAAATTTATCACGGCGCGGAGGAATCGAAAAAAGCGCGGCAAAATTTCATTGATACATTTTCAAAAAAAGAAACGCCCGATGAAATGCCGGAATCGGATCTGGCGGGAAAAAATATTGTCGATGTTCTAGTCGAAAGCGGACTGGTTCCGTCAAAATCGGAAGCAAAGAGAACAATCGAGCAAAAAGGCGTGTATCTCAATGACGAGGTAGTGGAAAATTTTGAAACAAATGTTGAAAGCGGCGATATCATTAAAAAAGGAAAAAGGTTTTTTGTGAGAATAGTATAAGCTACTGATTTGCTACATGATTTACTGATTCGTTACTGATTTACGTGATTGTGGTTTTGATTTGTAAGGAGTAATGTTTAATTGTCATACTGAGCTACTGATGCGTTTCGTATAATTAGTAAATAATATTAATAGTAGATGCAGAAGAAGGTTGATTCAAAATATATTTATTCCGACTTGAGTCGTGAAATTATCGGTATTTGTTTTTCTGTGTATAATGAATTGGGTGCATATAGATATGAAAAAATTTATCAAAAAGCAATGGCGATTGAATTTGAGAGGAGAAATATAAAATTTGAATCAGAAGTGCCCGCGAAAATATTTTATAAAGGCGTTAATATTGGAAAAAGAAGATTCGATTTTGTTGTTGATAGCAAGGTTGTGGTTGAATTGAAAGTTAGAGGTTATCCAAAGAAAACGGATTATGAGCAAGTTCATGAATATTTGAAAATTTCAAAATTAAAATTAGGCTTATTGATATTTTTCTCCGGCAAAAATGTAAAAATTAGAAGAATAATCAACCTTTATTAATTTACCGCATGACGGCTGTAGATTTCAGATGCGCATATTATCATGTAAATCTGTAATCAATCAGTAAATCATGTAGTCTCAACCAATCGTTATATGAAAATTCTCGTTTTTACTGAAGGAACAATTTTAATGCATCCGTCCGAAGACAAGCTCAATGATTTCGCGAGTTATATCCCGATAAAAAGCGCGGTTGCAAAATTGACCGGCTGGGTGGAGCAAGGCGCGGAAATTTCTTATCTGACTTCGCAGACGAAATTCCTTGAAATAAAGCAGACCAAAGATGTTCTGAGTAAATTCGATTTTCCCGGAGAAGTTGTCCGGGCGCGCCAGGGCGATGAAACTTACAAACAAGTTGTCGAAGAAGTGAAACCGGATATTTTCATTGAAGATGACTGCAAGAGCATTGGCGCCGATGAAATGGTTTCGCCGAAATTGAAAGCTGATTTGAAAATACATTCGATCGTTGTCCCCGAGTTTGGCGGCATTGATCATCTGCCCGACAAATTGGAAGATCTGGCGGAATTCGGGAAAAAACAAGAAATTGTAAAAGAAGAAATATGAAAAAATTAAAAGAACAACTGGCGGCCGAACTGTCGAAAATATTCGGCATGATTATTTCGGTTGAAGATTTGTTAAAAACGCCGAGCCTTGAACTCGGAGATATTGCGTTCAATATATCCGGAATTGCGCAAACGAAGAAAAAGAATCTGCTTCTTGTAAGAGATGAGTATAGTTCTGGGCTGACAAACTTGATGAATAAAATTCCGGAAATTGAATCCATTCAAACTCATGGCGCATATATTAATTTTTATATAAAGGATGAGTATTTCGCGAAAAGTGTTTTTGAAACAGAAATGAAACAGCCGGCAAAGAGCTTGACGGAATCCGAATTAACAGCGGACATTCCGGAAAAAATAATGATTGAATATTCTCAGCCGAATACGCACAAAGAATTTCATATCGGACATTTGCGCAATGCCTGTCTGGGAGCCGCGCTGGTGAATATCAACCGAGCGTTGGGCAAAAAAGTTGTTGCCGCCAATTATATCGGCGACAGCGGAGTGCATATCGCGAAATGTTTGTGGAATCTGACGAAATTTCATTCCGGCGATACTATTCCTGAAAATAAAGGAGAATATTTGGGAGCGCTTTATTCGGAAGCGGCGCAACGATTGGAAATCGATGAAGAGGGCCGAGCTGAAGTTTCTCAAATCCAAAAAGAATTGGCGGAAAACAATCCAGAATCGGAAATGGTAAAACTCTGGATCGAAACAAAAGATTGGAGCATGGAATCGTTCATGAGAATTTATGATTTGCTGAAAATAAAATTCGATGTTTGGTTTTGGGAAAGCCGGGAAGAAATCGAAGGAAGAAAATTGATTGAAAAAATATTGCAAGAAAAAACAATTCCGGAAATAAAGAAAAGCGAAGGCGCGATCATCGCCGACCTGAGCGAATACGGCCTGGATGTTCTGGTCTTGGTAAAATCCGACGGCAATGTGCTGTATGGAACGAAAGATCTTCCTCTCGGCATGAAAAAATTTGATGAATACAAAGTGGATAAATCAATTTATGTTGTTGACAAGCGACAGTCGTTATATTTGAAACAAATTTTCAAGTTGTTGGATTTGCTCGGTTATGATAAAAAAGAAAAAGTCCATGTCCCCTATGATTTCGTCACATTGCCCGAAGGCGCGATGGCTTCGCGAAAGGGAAATGTCATCGCTTTTGAAAAGTTTTTTGCGGAAATCATGAAGCAGACAACCGAAGAAACGGAAAAGCGCCATGCTGACTGGTCTGCGGAAAAAGTGCGTGAAACAGCGGAAAAAATCGCTTTGGCCGCCCTCAAATTCAGCATGCTGAAATACGACAATAACAGCGTAATAGTTTTTGATGTGAAAAAAGCGCTGGCGCTGGAAGGAGACACCGGACCGTATATTTTGTATTCCATCGCTCGCATCAATTCAATTTTAAGACAAATCGAGGAAAGTTCTTCTGAACGAAAAATTGATTATTCATTATTGAAGACAAAAGCGGAAAAGAAATTGATTCGCCAGCTGGCAAAGTTTGCTGAAGTCGTGGAAAATTCGGCCGAGGAAAATGCGCCAAGCAAAATTTGCACATATTTACTGGAGGTCGGTCAATATTTTAATACTTTTTACCATGAATGTCCGATTTTGAAAGAAGAAGAAAATTTGAAGCAAGCGCGATTGGCGCTCGCCGAAAAGACAAAAAAAATATTGGAGAGCGGGCTTGACTTGTTGAATATCGAACAAGTGAAAGAAATGTGAGCCGGCTTGCGTTCAGCCGAATATTGCATTAAAATAATTTTGTTCCTTGGAAGGGAAAAACTTATTAATTATTAACAAAAAAGGTTATGTTCAAAATAAGCGACGAAGCCTATGCCAACGGCAATGGCGCGGAAGACACTATCATCGGCAGTTCGATAAAAGTGGAAGGTGATTTGGTCAGCTCCGGCAATATTGTAGTGGAAGGCGAAGTTACGGGAACAATCAAAACGGAGAAAACATTAAAAGTCGGCGAAGGCGCGAAAATCGTGGCCAATGTATCGGCGCGCGAAGCTTATATTTCCGGAAAAGTACAGGGAAATATTGAAGTTCAAGACAAAATCGAACTGGCGAGCACCGGTGAAATCAACGGCGATATTCAATCGAAATCATTGATTATTCTCGCCGGCGCGGTTTTTAACGGCAAATCAACCATGGCGGATGTGCGGACAATAGCTGAACCGGAGCAAGAACAAGGAAATGCTGAAAATGATTACGAGAGCGAGGACTAAAGAAATTCTGAAAAAACGGCTCTATGTATTATTATATTTATGATACTTTTTTGGATGAGAAAAAGTATGAAAAAATAATAGACAAATTAAAAACACGGCTTTTGGATTTGGACATTCAGGGAAAGCACGAAAAACTGACATTGCTGAAAAATGTGGAAGAATTGATCGGCGATGAAGTGAAGCGCGGAACAACAACGGTCGTGGTTGTCGGCAATGACAAAACTTTTTTAAAAGTCATCAATGTTGTTGCGAAGAATAATGTCACTCTGGGAATAATTCCTATCGGAGAGGGCAATGATCTGGCAAGATATCTCGGAGTTCCCGAGGGAGAATCAGCCTGCGACATTCTGGCGGCAAGAAAAATAATTAAATTTGATTTGGGAAAAATCAATTCATATTATTTTTTTACAAACATGAAAATCAACAAAAATTTGCCGCGCATGTCCATTGAAAAAGATGAATACAAAATAATTCCCGGCGTCACCTGCTATGAAGTGGAAATATGCAATTTTTATTATCCGCGAAAAGATGAAATTCCGGACAAAGCATACAAAAAATGTTCGGTGCGCGACCGAAAACTGGAATTGTTCATCAAGACAAAAGTAAAAGCAAAGGGCTGGCTGCATGACAAAGTTGTCGGAATGAAGATTGACAGTGTTTTTCAGGGAGACAAGTTTGATATCAAAAGTTTTGAATACTTGCCGGTGGTTCTGGATGATTATAAAATTATGAAAACGCCGGTTATCGTGGAAGTTGAGCCGGAAAAATTGAATGTAATCGTGGGAAAGGAAAGAGCTGATACAATAATTTAAATAATAATTAATAATCGCGGTCTCGGTGATTTATTTTTCAAATAGACCTCGAGCGCCGTGATAATAAAAAAAATATGATGCCAAAACTAAACAAAGAAACCTGCATCGGCTGCGGATCATGCGTTTCCATTGCGCCCGATGTTTTCAAAATGGGCGATGACGGCAAAGCGGAAGTTATTGCCGGCGATTTCGCCGGAAAAGAAGAAATGATCAACCAATCGAAAGACGCTTGCCCTGTTCAAGCGATTAGTGTAGAATAAATTTTCAAGAGATATGAAGCGGTGAATTTTAATTTGCCGCTTCATAGCGCGCGATTGTAGTTTAAATTAAGCCCAGGTGGCGAAACTGGTACACGCACTACCTTGAGGTGGTAGCGCCCGCAAGGGCATGGAGGTTCAACTCCTCTCCTGGGCACCAATTTGAAAGCAGACTTCGTTTATTGGCTGGTTTGTATTAAAGCAGAGCCAGCGCAAGCTGATCTTCTGGAAAGAAGAATAATTACCGAAAAGTAATCAATCATACGGAATAAATAAATTAATAGTATTAACTGACAAAAACATGATCAAATTTTTCGGAAAAATTATTTCTCTGGCGTCGCTTTCATTGTTCGTTTTTTTTGGTTTTGCCGGAGGAGCTTCCGCGCAAACCGAACTTTTGTTCGGTCAAAATCATTATTATACGGTAATTTTTCGCGGTAATGGAGAGGCCATTACCTACGCAAAAATAGCGATTACAAATTCTGACGAAAAACCTTTGACAGAGTTTTTATTTGAAATACCGAAAGTGTCTCCCGAGGAAATGGTCATTTACCAAATGAAGCTTCCTCAAGAGTGCGTCAATTACGACTACACAGATCCGGCGCGTCCGTGTTTGGAATATCGCGATCCCGACTATGCGCAACAATACTATTATGCCGGCAATGGAAATGGCAAAACCGAATATCAAAAAATTCAATATACAAAATCCGGAAATCTTTATCGCCTTATCTTGCCAACTCCGGTTGAATCCTACAAATCTACTGCGATTATCATCGCTTATGCCGCAAAAGGTTATGTCAGCGAGAGCCTCGGCCTTTACAAATTTAATTTTGAAACAATAAAAGTTCCTTCAAGGATTCAACAAATCAGAGTCGCGGTAGATGTTGACAGCGATCTTTTACTAAAAGGCAAACGCGCGTCTGTCAATTATAATGCAACCGGACTTCAATCAAGCGAGCTTTCCGCGTCCGTGGGAATTTCCGATCGTAATTTAGACAACGTGGTTGGAATGATCGGTTCGTATGCTCCATTTGTAAAGGACGCGAAAAATCTTGCGCCAAACGAAAGTTATTTAGTCAAAGGACAGTACTCGACAAGCTGGTTTAGATTGTATTTGAGTTCAATTCTTTTAGTAATATTCGGTATTGCCGCCATATTCGTTGGCGTATATTTCTTATCAAAATTTTTGAAGCGGCGCGGCGGAAAAAATGAACAGCCGACAATCGGAACCGGTCAGCAAATAGTTTCTCGAAATCAGCAAAGCTCAATCAGTATATTGAATCTCACCAATGCGTCAGTCAGTTTTCTTTCCGCTATTTTGGTTGTTGGTTTAACGTACTTGTTTAGCTTTGTATCAGAATCCAACTTATTCCGCGCTTTCAATCCGGATCTCATTTTTGGAATTGTCGCTATCATCACAATAATTCTTTTGTACGCGCTGGTAATTTTCGGACCGGCAATAATCGTAGCAATCAAACACGGCTGGAAATCTCTTATTTCGATTTTGATTGCCGAGTTTTTGTGGTTTGTGATGTTCCTTGCGATTTACTTCGCGCTTTTCCAATCGGGATTTTGAATTCAATCATTCTATTTCCTGAAGTCAATCTCGTTTTATAAAGTATAAGTTTTGAGATTCCGCTTCGCTTGTCGGTATGTTTGTATCAACGCGGAGCAAGATCGAAGGGACGGTTTTGGAAGAAAGTTTTTTTATCGGAAAATCAATTAAGATTTGGAACAAGAATCAGCGCAAACGCTGATTCTTTATTTGAGATTGACTTAAATTTGAGAATATTGTAATATTACTAATCCAGATTGAACCAAAGGAGGAGCGTCCATGTCCGGAATCACTTGTCCGAAGTGCGAAAATAAAATGGGAAGTCTGGCGAATTTTTGCAACCAATGCGGAACCAAGCTTCCGCCGCCGAACGAGCCGATCGATCTTGATGAAAAAGAAGGCGCAAAGGAAAATTTCGCTGAAGGCAAATATTTCGGCATGTGCGGCACAGCAAGCCACGGATTTCAGCGCAAGCTCGCGGATGCGAAATTTTGCATTATCTGCGGGCGGAAAATTTGATTGGATCAACAAGGAGGATCGGATGAAAAAAATCGCGTTGGTTTCTTACAACAGATTCATTCGGGGAGAAAATGGCTGGCACGAGCGGGAAGGAAGGAAAGTATTTCTTTTACACGAAACAAGGGACATTCAAATCCAAATTTCCGAAATAAAGAAATTGAAACCGTTTGTTAATCCTGTTGTAGCAAAAATCGAGGAAAATTGGAAAGAATTGCAAACGATTCTGCCGATTATCGACCAGTTGGTCATCTATGTCGGCGCGAGCGGATCGGAAAGAGCGATCGAGTTGGCGGCTGATTCTGATTTCCCATTGGAAAAATTGACCTTCGTCATGTGCGATTGCTTTCTGCCTGAAAAAATCAACCTTTTGGAGCGAAAAGGATTTCAATCGGTTCGAGTTCTGATGTGTGATTGCGGCGGTACTCAGGAAATGAGGAAAATTTTTTACAATTTTTTAGAGAACGGTACTTTGGATTAGCGTAACGCTTCTTGTCTTTCACCTGAGACAAGAAGTTTTTTATTTTCAGTGCGATTGTGGTATGATAAAATTAATATAAAAAATTTATGATTGCAAGAATAATAATCGGATTGATCGCGTGCGGCATTGGTTTTATTTTCGTGAGAAAGCCGGATTGGGCGCTGGAATTTATCGGCTATATTGATTTTGCGGAAAAGGCGATGATGGGCGGCAGCCGGACATTTTACAAATTGCTCGGCATTGTAATAATTTTGATCGGATTTTTGATTATCACGAATTTATATAGCGATTTAATGAATTGGATGGTCGGATCTGTCGTGAAATAACTCGATTGGTTATGAAAGGATTCAGGAAAAAGCTCGGCGCCTGGGGCGAGGAATTGGCGAGAAAGTATTTTGAAGAAAAGGGCTATGAATTCGTTGCCTCCAATTGGCAAAAAAAGTCAGGCGAAATAGATTTGATCTGCCGAAAAGAAAATGAAATCGTTTTTGTGGAAGTAAAGACGCGGACAACGCCGGCATTCGGCTGGGGCGAGGACGCGGTGACGAAAAAAAAGAAGGAAAAAATCTCGCAAACAATGGACTTTTTTTTACTGGAAAATGAAAATTATAATGGGTTTTTCCCTCGTTTTGATATTTTGGTGGTGGAAATCTTCTCGCTCCGACCGCGGTTTGTTCATTTTGAAGATGTGGAGCTTTAATCGCAAAAAATATTTTTTAAAATATTCCTTAAATAAATAACCAATGATTTTATGACAAGCAAAATGCAATTTGACGCAAAAGATGTTCGGGACAACAAAACAATCGCCGCCTTGAGTTATGTCGGCGTTTTGTGTTTATTTCCTTTATTTTTAAAGAAAGACAGCCGTTATGTGCAGACTCACGCGAAACAAGGATTGGCTTTGTTTTTGGCGGAAATAATTATTTGGGTGCTGAATATTCTGCCGTTTATCGGACCGTTCATCTGGATGTTGTTCAGTCTGGTTTTTGTCGCTGTTTCAATTATCGCGATAATAAAAACAATGCAGGGCGAGTACTGGGAAATTCCGGTTGTCAGCCAATACTCCGAAAAAATAAAAATATAAAAAAAATTATGAAAAGGACCAAAATCGTCTGTACTCTCGGACCCACTTCGGAAACAAAACAAATAATAAAAACATTGATCAAAAACGGAATGAATGTCGCGCGTCTGAATTTTTCGCACAATGTCCATGAGTATCATTTGAAAGTAATAAAAAACATTCGCGAAGCGGCCAAAGAATCAAAAGCGACCGTGGCGATTCTGCAGGATTTGCAAGGTCCTCGGATCAGATTGGGCGATTTGCCCGAGGCGGGAATTCAGCTGGTAAAAGGAAAGGAAGTGATTCTCACGACTTCAAAAAAAGCCGGTGAAAACAAAATTCCCGTCACTTACGAAAACATGCATCTCGATGTTGAGCCGAACCAGCGGATATTGATCGCCGACGGTTTGATTGAAGTTGTAATAAAGGAAGTGAAGGGAAGAGATGTTTATTGCATTGTGAAAAACGGCGGACTGGTGACTTCTCACAAAGGAATGAATTTGCCGGACACGAATGTGACCGTTCCTTCGCTTTCCGAAAAAGACAAAGAAGATTTATTTTTCGGAATAAAAAACAAAGTTGATTTTGTCGCTTTGTCGTTCGTGCGCAGCGCGAAGGAAGTTTATGATTTGAAATATTTGATCAAGAAATATTCTCAGCAATTGAAATTGGATTCTCCGCATGAAATAAAAATTATCGTGAAAGTTGAAAGAATGGAAGCGATAAAAAATTTGGATGAAATAATCGAAGCGACCGACGGCGTGATGGTGGCGCGCGGAGATTTGGGAATAGAGTTGCCGGCCGAAGATGTTCCTCTGATCCAGAAAATGATAATCGACAAATGTCTGCAAGCGGCCAAGCCGGTGATTGTCGCCACGCAAATGCTTGATTCCATGATCAATAATCCGCGTCCGACCAGAGCCGAGGTCAGCGATGTGGCCAATGCGGTAATCGATCACACTGACGCGGTTATGCTTTCCGGCGAAACGGCCAATGGAAAATTTCCGGCGGAAACAGTGGATGTTATGGCGAAAATTATCAATAAAACGGAAGCATCAACTTATGATGATATCGTTTTGCAGGATAAACTGAAAAAAATAATTTCCACCGGCGAAGCGGTGAGCAGTATCGCAAAGATGCTGGCCAATCATCTGGACGCGAAATTAATTTTAGTCGCTTCATTGTCCGGAGATTCCGCTCGCATCGTTTGCCGTTATCGTCCGGAATTGCCGATGCTCGTCGCTTGCGACGATGAAAGAATCCAACGGCAGCTTATGTTGTCATGGGGAATCATCCCGTTTATATTGCCTCATTGCGAATCATTGGAAGAATTGATTGACCGATCCATCGGATTTATAAAGAAAAAAAAGTTCGCCAAAAAGGAAGAAACAATTATAATTATTGCCGGCGAACCGGTCGGCGTGAGCGGAAATGTCAATTTGGTGGAAATAAAAGAAATATAAATTATGAAAAGCCGCAAAGATAAATACATTTTGTTTTTTTCGGAAATCGGAAAAAAAGATATCAGCCTTGTCGGCGGAAAGAATGCGGCTCTGGGTGAAATGTACGGAAAAATAAGCAAGCTCGGAATCAATGTTCCGAACGGTTTTAGCGTGACAGCCAAAGCGTATTTTGATTTTATCAAAGAATCGAAACTGAACGGAAAAATCGCTGATATTCTCAGCGGACTGGACACGCGGAATGTTGAAGATTTGCAAAATCGCAGCGAACAAGTTCGAAATTTGATCACGCAAGCTGAGTTTTCGGAAATTTTGAAAAAACAAATTATCGAAGCATACGAGAAATTGTCAGCGCATTACAAAACGAAAAATTTGTCAGTGGCTGTTCGCAGTTCAGCGACAGCGGAAGATCTGCCGATGGCTTCATTTGCCGGACAGCTGGAATCGTATTTGAATATTTCCGGCGAACGGGAATTGCTATCGCATATTCGAAAAAGTTTTGCCTCTCTTTTCACTGATCGCGCCATTTCTTATCGGGAAGACAAACATTTTCCGCTCTGGCGCGTCGGCGTTTCCGTGGGCGTGCAAAAGATGGTGCGGAGCGACAGAGCTTCCGCCGGCGTAATGTTCACGCTGGAAACGGAAAGCGGTTTTCGCGATCTGGTGATGATTGACGCGGGCTGGGGATTGGGAGAAAATGTGGTAAAAGGAAGAATTTCTCCTGATGAATATTTTGTTTTCAAAAAAACTCTTAATAAAAAATTCAAACCGATTATAAAAAAGTTTATCGGAGAAAAAGAATGGACATTGCGGTATTCGGAAAAAAACGCGAAGACAACGAAAAATATTTTGACGAAAAAAGAAGACAGAATCAAGACAGTTTTGTCTGATGAAGAAATACTAATACTGGCGCGCTATGGAATGGCAATTGAAAATCATTTCAAAAGGCCGATGGATATTGAATGGGCGAAAGACGGAGCTGACAAAAAAATTTACATTGTGCAGGCCAGACCGGAAACGGTTCATACGCAAAAACTTCAGCACATCGCAACAGAGTTTAGTTTAAAAGAAAAATCAGAAAGCTTGGTCAGCGGAGTCTCCATCGGCAGAAAAATTTCCACCGGCATTATTAGAGTGATCAAATCGGAAAAAGAATTGTCATCTTTCCATCCGGGCGAAATCTTGGTTGCAAAATCAACTGATCCGGCCTGGGAGCCGATAATGAAAAAAGCGGCCGCCATTATCACTGATTCCGGCGGGCGGACTTGCCACGCGGCCATTGTCAGCCGCGAGCTCGGAGTTCCTTGCGTTGTCGGAACGGGAAATGCGACCGAAATTCTGAAAACCGGACAAAAAGCCACTGTTGATTGCGCGTCCGGCGCGCAAGGAAAAGTTTATTCCGGCTGGTTGAAATTTGACGTGAAGAAAATCAATTTGAAGAAAATAAAACTTCCTTCAAAAGTTGATATCATGATGAATATCGGCTCTCCGGAAATCGCTTTTGTCGATTCATTCCTGCCGAACAGGGGAGTCGGACTCGCCCGCGAAGAATTCATCATCAGCAATTATATAAAAGTGCATCCGCTGGCATTGCTCGATTATCTGAATTTGCCGGCAGGATTGAAAAATAAAATTGAAAAGATTTCCCCTTCGCACGAGAACAAAGCGCAATTTTTCGTTGACAAGCTGGCCGAGGGAGTCGGACAGATCGCGGCCGCTTTTTTTCCGAAAGAAGTGATTGTCCGTTTTTCCGATTTTAAAACCAATGAATACCGAAGCTTGCTCGGCGGAAATTTGTACGAACCGGCGGAAGCCAATCCCATGCTCGGCTGGCGCGGCGCGTCTCGCTATTATGATGAAAAATTCAAAAAAGCTTTTGTCCTGGAAATAAATGCGATCAAAAAAGTGATCAATGAATTCGGTTTGAACAATGTCAATGTAATGATTCCGTTTTGCCGGTCAGTGGAAGAAGCGAAAAAAGTGATTCAAATTCTCGCTGAAAACGGATTGAAAAGAAATAAAAATTTCAAAATATATTTGATGTGCGAATTGCCGGTCAATATTATTCTGGCGGAAGAATTTTTAAAATTGGTTGACGGCTACAGCATCGGAAGCAATGATCTGACGCAATTGATTTTGGGCGTTGACCGCGATTCCGCGCTGGTTAGCGAAATTTATGATGAATTGAATCCGGCTGTATTGCGAAGCATTTCTCAAGTGATAAAAATTTGCCGGAAGAAAAAGAAAAAAATAGGAATTTGCGGTCAAGCGCCGTCTGATTTTCCCGAATTCGCCCGCTTCCTCGTAAAAAATAAAATCAACAGCATGTCGCTGACGCCCGACTCGGTAACCGACGTGATTTCGAACATCAGGAAAATTTAAAATATGAAAAAATTCAGTATAAAAAATTTGGAGTTCATTCCCGCGGGGCATGAAGATCCGCAAAATCCCGGCGTGTTGAAGAAAGTTATTTTTAATGTTGATGAGCTCAGGATTGAAGGCGTTGTTCAAATGATAAATTGGGCGAAGATGGAAGCGGGAAAAAGTTTCGCGCGGCATTATCATGAATATATGGATGAGATTTTCATTGTGCTGTCGGGAAAAGCGGAAATTAATATTGACAAGGAAAATTCAATTCTTGACGCCACGGATACTGTTTATATTCCGCAGGGCGCTGAACATGAAATGAAGAATATTTCAGCGGACGCTCTGGAATACATCGCGATCGGCATAGTCAGCCAACCGGGCGGAAAAACCATAGTCGTGGATAAATCAGAATGAATAAAAAACAAAAATAAAAAATTAACATGAAAAAAATATATTTTGCGGAAGCGGTCGCGACTCTCATCGGAACGATTATCGGCGCCGGAGTTTTGAGTTTGCCGTTTGCCATTGCCGCGGTCGGACTTATTCCCGGATTGATTTTGCTTTGCGTCTTGGGCAGTGTCGTACTGATTACAAATTTGATGGTGGCGGAAATTATTCTGCGCACGCGGGCGCGGCATCAGCTGGCCGGTTACGCGAAAAAATATTTGGGATCTCGGTTTTACAAATTGCAAACTTTTAATTTGGTTATCGGCGGTTTTGGCGCTCTTCTGGCGTATATTATCGGCGAGGGCGCGATACTTTCCTCCTTGCTGGGCGGAGACAAATTCGTTTACAGTCTGATTTTTTTCGCTGCCGCCGCGATTGTTCTTTTCTTCGGATTGAACGCGGTAAAAGTGTTTGAATTGTGGCTGGTTGTCGGATTTGTTATTGTCATAATGGTGATTTGGGGCGCGAGCGGCGGAGCGATTGATATTTCGAATTACAATTATATTGATTTGAGCCAATGGTTTATTCCTTACGGCGTGATTCTTTTCGCAATGAGCGGAGCGGCTTCGGTCGTCACCATGCGGGAAATTTTAAAGCAAGAAGAAAGGCAATTGAAAAAAGCCGTTGTGCTGGGAACAATTATTCCAATAATAATTTATATTATTTTCGCTTGCATTGTCATTGGCGTCACCGGAAGAAACACGACTGAGGTCGCGACTGTCGGTCTGGGAAATGTAATCGGACCGTACATGATAATTTTTGGAAATTTGTTTGCCTTTTTCGCCATTGGCACCAGTTTTCTCACCATTGGCTTGATTATTCGGGATTTTTTTCATTTGGATTTGAAATTATCAAAATTTTCTTCCTGGATTATTACAATGAGCGTGCCATTGATTTTATTTTTGGCCGGCATTAGAGATTTTATTGAAACAATTGGCATTGTCGGCGGTTTTACCGTCGGTTTCACCAGCATCATAATAATTTTCACTTTTTGGCAAGCAAAGAAAAAAGGCGATCGCGCGCCGGAATTTTCTCTGCCAAAATTTAAAATCGCCGGCTGGTTTTTCATAATGATTTTTTTCTTGGGAATGGCGTATGTTGTTTATGATTTGATCCATTGAAATGAATTGATTCCAAATTAGCAAATTTTGTTTTAGGAATTAAGCAATATTTCTTGGAATAAGTCAATTTCCTCGAAAAAGCTTTCAGTTATAAACGGATTGTTCCGCGCTTGTATCCCTCAATTTTTTATGATAATCTGGCAGAGACATCACTATGACTCCGACTAACATAAAATATCGAATTTTAGAAATAATTCCCGGCGCATTGGTCTGGATGACTTTTATTTTCGCGCTTGTTTTCTCATTTGTTCGGCCGCTCTGGGTTATTATATTCATTATCATTTTTGACTTGTATTGGCTGCTTCGAGTTTTGTATTTTGTTTTTTATGTGAATATTTCCTACAAAAAATACAAGTCAGCGCTTCGCATCGACTGGTTTGAAAAAGTGCGTGAAATCAGCCGTTGGCGGGAATATTATCATATTATTTATCTGCCGACAGCCGGCGAATCAGTGGAAGTCCTGCGCACGACATTCAACAGTCTTTGTTCCGGCACATATCCGACCAACAAGATGATTGTCGTTTTGGGCGGAGAAGGACGAATGGAATCTGATTTTTTGCCCAAAGCCGAGCAAATAAAAAAAGAGTTTGAAAAGAAATTTTATAAATTGTTGATCACAATTCATCCTGACGGATTGCCGGATGAATTAAAGGGCAAGGGTGCGAATGCCAATTGGATGGGCTACAGATCTCTGGAATTGGTTGATGAGCTGGGAATTCCATATGACAATTTGATTGTTTCCTATTTTGACTGCGATACTTGCGTCAATAGGCAATATTTCGCATATTTGGCTTACAAATATTTGACGAATCCAAAACCAACGCGCACATCATATCAGCCGGCGGTTTTGTACAACAATAATATCTGGGATGCTCCGGCAGCCATGAGAGTGACCGCGTTCGGCACCATTTTCTGGCTTTTGTCCGAATTGATGCGGCCGGAAAGAATGTACACATTTTCTTCGCACAGCATGAGTTTTCGCGCGCTTTTGGATGTTGGATTTTGGCAAAAAGATATTGTCACCGATGATTCCAGAATTTTTTTGCAATGTTTTTTTCGCTATGACGGCGATTATTCCGTTGAACCGATGTATATTCCGGTTTCCATGGACACTGTAATGTCTGATAATTATTGGCAAGGATTCAAGAGTTTGTACAAACAACAGCGCCGCTGGGGCTGGGGAGTGGAACATTTTCCGTACATGCTGTGGAAATTTCGCAATAATAAAAAAATTCCTTGGTTAAAAAAATTGAAATACACTTGGAATTTGGGCGAAGGAATGTATTCCTGGGCAACATCGCCGATTCTGATTTTCATTCTCGGGAGATTGCCGCTTCTCGTTGCCGGCCATAGCATTGTTTCCACATCAATACTGGTTCAGAACGCGCCTTATGTTTTGGAATGGCTCATGACCGCGGCCATGCTTGGCATCTTGGTTTCCGCTATAATCAGTATTTTGCTCTTGCCTCCGCGTCCGCGAAAACACAAGAAGTGGAAGTATTCAATTATGCTTTTGCAATGGATTCTCCTGCCTGTCACGCTGATCATCTTCGGTTCAATTCCGGCGATCGAAGCGCAAACCAGACTCATGCTCGGGAAAAAATATCATTTGGGATTTTTCGTAACGCCGAAGGCGAGAAAGCAAGACGAGCGAGACAAGCAAGACTAGCGAGACTAGCGAGACTAGTGAAATGTGTAGCGGATCGGGGGCGACCCGCCGAGATGATCTATATTAATAACAAAACCAAATATGCCTCGCGTTTCAATAAATTTGGTCACCTGGAACGGTGAAAAATACATTGAAAATTGTTTGAATTCCATTTTTCGCCAGACTTTTTCCGATTTTTCCCTCGTTCTGATTGACAATGGTTCAAATGACAAAACATTGGAATTGATCGCCGAACGTTTTCCTCATTTGCCGATAGTAAAGCACAAAGAAAATCTCGGATTTGCCAGAGCGTACAATCAGACGATTCATTGGAGCCGGACCGAATATGTTTTATGTTTGAATCAAGATGTTGTTCTCGAACCGAATTATCTCGAAGAATTGGTTCGTTTCATGGATGAACATCCGCAAGCCGGTTCTGTCAATGGAAAAATTTTGCGCATGGCTGACAATGAAAATACAAAATACATTGATTCTGTCGGATTGAAAATTTACAAGAGTTATCGTGTGATCGATCGCGGAGCCGGTGAAGTGGATGCCGGACAATACGACGCGGTCGAAGAAGTTTTCGGAATTTCCGCGGCTGTTCCGTTCTATCGCCGCATCGCGCTGGATTCGGTTGCATTTGAAAAAGAATATTTTGACGAAGATTTTTTCAGCTACAAAGAAGATGTTGATCTGGCGCATCGCCTGCGTCTGGCCGGCTGGACCAGCTGGCTCGTTCCGAGCGCCGTGGCTTATCATGATCGCAGCGTGAAAACGCCGGCGAACAAAATGACAAAAATGGAAATAGCGAGAAACCGTCAGCGAAAATCAAGATTCGCCAATTTTTATTCTTATCGCAATCATTTGTATTTCATTATAAAAAATATTCCGCGATTTAATTTTTCTTTTGTCTGGCCGGTATTCTGGTATGAAGCGATGAAAGGTGTTTATGTTGTTTTTTGCGAAACGAGAAATTTGCGCGCGTGGTCTGATGTAATAAAAAATTGGAAGCGATTGAAAACAAAAAGAAACGCCATTCGGCAAAATATAAAAATAAATCCGGAAGACATTTCAGAATGGATGAATCAATAATTATTTAAAGCTATGGAACTCTCCATTATTATTGTCAGCTACAAAATGAGCGGGCTGATAAAGAATTGCATCAAGACGATTTTGGAATCTGCGCTTGATTTTTCGTTTGAGATAATTGTGGTGGACAATGGTTCGCAAGATAATATCGCTGACATGATGAAAAAAAATTATTCGAGCGTGAAATTGATTTTGTCGGAAAAAAATAGGGGAATGGGCGCGGGCAACAATCTGGGGATAAAAGAAGCAAAAGGAAAATATATTCTCGTGATGAATCCGGATATTTTCGTGTTCAAGGATTCGTTGAAAAAATTGATTGAATTCATAAAACAAAAACCGGACATTGGATTGGTTGCTCCGCGACTCTTGAATCCTGACCGCACGCTTCAATACACTTGTTATCGCCGGCACAATTTTTTGACGCCGCTCTATCGCCGGACTTTTTTCGGCAAATTTTCTTTTGGCAAGCGCGAGATTGATCGTTTTCTCATGTCTGATTTTGATCATGCTTCCACTCGGGAAGTTGATTGGATTCAGGGTTCTTGCGTTTTGGTTCCGCGTGAAGTGTTTGACGAAGTCGGTTTGTTTGACGAACGTTTTTTTATGTATTTTGAAGACACTGACCTGTGCCGCCGAATAAAGCTGGCCGGATACAAAAACATTTATTTTGCCGGGGCTGAAGTGATTCATCTGCACACGCGCCAGTCGGGCGGCGGAATGCTTCAAATATTTTCAAACAAATTGACGCGCACTCACATCTTGAGCTGGTTGAAATATTGGTACAAATGGGGCATCAGCTGAGAATTGTGATATAATTAAAATATAAAGAAAATATATGGAAAATAATCAAGAAAATCAAAATAAAATGATCGAAGAAATTTTTGAAATGGTCGTTTTTATAAAAGATCAGGCGGCAACCCAGTCGAGCGTGGATGAAGGATTCAAGTGCATGGATGAAAGATTTGATCAAGTTGATGAAAAATTTAAAAGCGTGGATGAAAGATTCGATTCCCTTGATTCCCGGCTGAAGAAAGTTGAATCCACAATGGTGACAAAAGATTATCTGGACGACAAATTGGCTGATCTGCGCGGAGATCTTGTCGTTATGATGAGAAAAGAAGACACTAAATTGAAAACATTGGTGGAAATTTTGGAAGAGAAAAATTTGCTGACGGAAACGGACAAGCAAAAGATTTTCAGCCTTGAGCCGTTTGCCCGAATAAATTAATAAAAAAATAAAAAGGATTTGTTTGGACAAATCTTTTTTTGTTGAAAATATGGAATGATTGTATAATGATATAAGAAAATATGATGATTCCGGAAAAACAAAATTTCATTCCGCCTTCAAGGTTTGATTTCAAAAACAAACTTTATGTTCTGGCTAAAATTTTTTTGATTCCAGTAAAATTACTGCCGTATTTTTTGTTTGGATTTTTGTTTCTGGCGGTTGTCGCTGTCTTGGTCGGAGTTTTGTCGCTCTTGCCGTATTTTGTTCCCTTGAAAGCCGTTTACACCGAAAGTCTGGCCGGACAAGCGCATTTAAATTCAGCTGAAGCGTTTATCCGAACGCAAAAATTCAGCTCGGCCGGTGAAGAATTGGGATTGGCGGAAAAAAGTTTTTCCGACGCGCGGATCAATTTGTTGCTGGTGGAAAAAGCGGTAATTTTTAAAAATGAATATTTGAGCAATCAGCTTTCAGTCGCGAACAATATATTGTTTATCGGCGAGAATCTGTCGCGGTCATTGAAACAAATCACGGGAATCGGTCAACAAGTCCTTGATATTTTGCAAACGGAAAATATCAGTTTCAGCAAAATAACCGGCGAACAAAAAGTTCAAGTTCTTTCCATAATCACGAATTCGATCAATGAATTGGAATCCCTGGAAAAAGATTTTGCCGAGGCTGACGATCGATTGGGGGAAATCAGCCGGCTTCATCCGCTGTTTGTGTTCAATTCCGCGTTAGAACCCCTGCAGGAAAGAATTCCGCAATTGCGGCAGAGCATGCAAGGAATTGTGACAGTCGGAAAAATGCTGCCAGCCTTTGCCGGATATCCGAAGGAAATCACTTATTTGCTTTTGATGGAAAACAACAGGGAAATGCGTCCGAGCGGCGGATTTATCGGCACTTACGGAATTCTGGATATTAAAAACGCGAATATTGAAAAAATTTTCACTGACAACAGCTACAATCTGGATGTGCTGGCTGAACCGTATTTGAATATTCCCGCGCCCGAGCCGATCCGAACCTACATGAAACAGGAGAAATGGTTTTTTCGCGATTCGAATTGGTGGCCGGATTTTCCGACTTCAGCGCAAAAAGCGGAATTCTTTTATAGTGAAGAAGGCGGAGGCGAAGTCGATGGCGTGATCGCTTTTACGCCGACCGTTCTCGAAGAAATTTTAGGCGTACTCGGAGAATTTTCCATTGACGGATTGACATTCAACAAAGCGAATTTCTGGGATCAGCTGGAATATCAGGTGGAATACGGTTATTACAAGCAGGGAATTCCGGTGGAAGAACGAAAAGACATTATCGGCGATTTGGGGCGGGCGATCATGGCTCGATTGTATGAACTGCCGATGAATCAATGGCCGGCGCTGATCAATGTTGTTCGAACGCAAACCGAGGAAAAGCAAATATTATTGTATTTCAATGATCCGGCGCTGCAAGCGTTGGCAATGGAAAATGATCTGGCCGGCGAAGTGAAAGATTTTTCCGGCGATTATCTCATGCTGGTTGACGCGAATTTGGCTGCCTTGAAAACCGATTCGGTGATGGACAGAACTTTGCGTTATAGTGTGACTGAAAATGATAATGGGGATTTCATTGCCGAAGCGCGCGTGAATTATCAAAACCTCGGGGACTTTACCTGGAAGACGACGCGCTACCGCAGTTACACTCGGCTCTACGCGCCCGAATCGAGCGAATTGCTTTCAATGAAAATCGGCAACAAAGAAATCAAAAAAGAAGATGTGGATATTTACAATGAATTCGGAAAAATCGCGTTTGGAATTTTTTTCGAAGTTGAACCGAAAACATCAAAAGAAGTCGTGTGGCGCTACAAATTGCCGGCAAAAGTGGTTGAAAAAATAAAAGCCGGCGAATATAATCTCTTGGTTCAAAAGCAGGCCGGCATTCCGAAAATAAATCTTCAGCTGGAGATGAATTTCAAGCAACGAATAATAAACAAAGAAAATATTTCTTTTGTCATTGATTCTCAAAAGGCAAAACACGCCGAGGTTCTAACGAGAGACAAGAGTTATTCGATTTCACTGGAATAATTGCAGGAAATGACGCCAAATTGTTGTAAGGCCAATGTTTTTTAATTTTGCCTGCATATATTCAAAATATCCTGATAAAATCCTCGAAAAGCGAGGATTTTTTTAATGTTTTTATATTTTCTCTTCATGTGCTAAAATGTCCGTATTAAATCAACTTCTCTATGAAATACACTCCATTGCATGTTCACAGCCACTACAGCCTGCTGGACGGATTGTCAAAGCTGGAAGATCTGGTGCAAAAAGCAAAGGATGAGGGAATGACCGCGATTGCGCTCACCGACCATGGAGTAATGCATGGAGCGATTGAGTTTTATCAGAAATGCCGGGCCGCCGGCATAAAACCGATTATCGGCGTGGAAGCTTATATTGTGGAAGACAGAAAAAAGAAAGTCGCCTCCGAAGAAGAGCGTTTTCATCTGATCTTGCTGGCAAAAAATTATGAAGGCTACAAAAATTTGATCAAGCTGACTTCCATCGCGCATCTCGAAGGATTTTATTACAAACCGAGAATCGACTGGGAAATTCTACGGCAATACAGCGGCGGAATTGTTTGCACTTCCGCTTGTCTGCAGGGAGAAGTGTCTCGCGCCATATTAAAAGGCTGGAATGATGAAAAAATCGACGAAGTGATCGCCCGATATATTGAAGTTTTCGGCAGAGAAAATTTTTATCTGGAAGTCCAGCATCATCCGAATCTGCCTGACCAGAAAAAAGTAAACGATAAAATTTTCGAAATGGGAAAAAGATTGGAAATTCCGATAGTCGCAACCAATGACACTCATTATGTGAATTCCGAAGACGCGGAAGCGCATGATATTTTGATCTGCCTGCAGACAAAGAAAACAATCAACGAACCTAACAGAATGTCATATCTGGGCGAGGATTTTTCTCTGCACACTTGCGCGCAAATGTCTGATATATTTCGCGGCAATCCGGAAGTTCTGGAGAATACGAATAAAATCGCGGAGCAATGCGATCTGGAAATTCCGCTCGGACAAATTCAATTGCCATACTTTGAAGTTCCCGCCGGATTAACTGATTTTGAATATCTGAGAAATCTTTGTTATGAAAATATTCAACCGCGTTTCAACTTTGATTTTAAAAAAGAAAATTTGAGCGAAACGGAAAAAGTAGTGATTGAACGACTTGAATATGAATTGGAGATAATTAAAAATACCGGCTATGCTTCTTATTTTTTAATTGTTCAGGACTTTATCAATTGGGCGAAGAACAATGGAGTTGTAGTCGGACCGGGCCGCGGTTCCGCCGCCGGAAGTTTGGTCGCGTATCTTGTCAGCATTACCAATCTCGATCCGCTCAAATACGATCTTTTGTTTGAAAGATTTTTAAATCCCGCCCGCGTATCCATGCCTGATATTGATACTGATTTTGCGGATGTTCGGCGCGATGAAGTTTTGAAATATGTGGAACAAAAATACGGCAAAGATCATGTGGCGCAAATTATCACTTTCGGGACAATGGCCGCGCGCGCCGCTGTTCGCGATGTGGGACGAGTCCTGGAAATGCCGTACAGCTTTTGCGATCAAATATCAAAATTGCTGCCGGGCAACATGAAATTGCATGACGCTGTCACTCGCGTGGCTGAAGTGAAAGAACTTTACGACAAAAATCCTGACGCAAAAAGAATAATTGATTTCGCGAAAAAACTCGAAGGTGTCGCCCGTCACGCTTCCACTCACGCCTGCGGCGTTGTGATCAGTCAGAAACCGCTGGATGAATATTGTCCCTGCCAGTTTTCGCGGGACAAGGAAGACGCCATTGTCACGCAATATTCTCTTCATCCGATCGAAGATCTCGGACTTTTGAAAATGGACTTTTTGGGTTTGAAAAATTTGACGATCATTGAAACCGCGGTAAATATCATTGAAAAAATTTACGGAAATAAAATAGAAATCGACGACATTACTCTGGAAGATGAAAAAGCGTACAAACTTTTTCAAGACGGATTGACCACCGGCGTTTTTCAATTTGAATCCAGCGGAATGAAACGATATTTAAAGCAATTGGCTCCTTCAAACATTGAAGATTTGATCGCCATGGTGGCGCTCTACCGTCCGGGTCCGATGGATCTGATTCCCGATTACATTGAGAGAAAACACGGCCGTCAAAAAGTCGAATATGTTCATCCGAAGCTGGAGAGCAGTCTGGCGAAAACTTTCGGCATTGCCATTTATCAGGAACAAGTAATGCAAATCGCCCGCGATCTTGCCGGCTTTTCACTCGGCGAAGCTGATGTCCTGCGCAAAGCCATGGGAAAAAAGAACGCAGAACTTTTGGCCGAACAAAAAGAAAAATTCATCAAAGGCTGTATTTCTCAGGGAATAGACGCTGAAGTTTCAAAAAACATTTTTGCGTTTATCGAGCCTTTCGCCGGATACGGATTCAATCGCAGCCACGCCGCTTGTTATGCTTTTATCGCTTATCAAACTTCATTTTTAAAAGCGAATTATCCGGCGGAATTCATGGCCGCGCTGCTGACCGCCGATCATGACAATATGGAGCGCGTTGCCATTGAAATAGATGAATGCCGAAAAATGGGAATTGAAATTTTGCCTCCGAGCATCAATGAAAGTTATACGACATTTACGGTTGTCGCTGATTCGGTGAAGAGCGGAACTCCGCGCATTCGTTTCGGATTGAACGCGATCCGCAATGTCGGACAAAATGTGGTGAAATCGATTATTCATGAAAGAAAGCAAAACGGCGCCTACGAAAATTTGGAAGATTTTCTCGGCCGTCTCACCAGCAAAGATTTAAACAAAAAATCATTGGAAGGATTGATAAAAAGCGGAGCGCTCGATATTTTCGGCGAGCGAAATCAATTGATGGAAAGCATGGACAAGCTGATTTTGTATGTAAAAGAAATGGAACATTCCAGAAATATCAATCAGACGAGTTTGTTCGGTTCCGGAAGCGGAGCGGAATTATCCCCGCCGAGAATTCTTTTGCGCGAAGAATCGCCGGCAAAAAAATCTTTGCTTTTGTCGTGGGAAAGAGAATTTCTCGGACTGTATGTGTCCGAACATCCGTTCAGTCTTTTTGAAAAAAAATTGGCTGAAGTAATTTTGCCGCTGATTCGGCTGAAAGAAATTTTCGATGAAGAGCGGATTGTCCGCGTCGGCGGAATTGTGAGAAGCATGAAAAAGATCATGACAAAAAAAGGCGATCCAATGCTTTTCGTCATGCTGGAAGATGGAATAACTTCCGTGGAAATTTTGGTTTTTCCCAGATTGTACAAAGAACAGGAATCTCTGTGGAAAGAAGAAAAAATCGTGGTGATCGAAGGAACGGTTTCGCTCAAAGACGGAGAACAAAAAATTTTGTGCAACAAAGTCTGGGAGCTCGAGGAAAATAATTTTGACGAAGCGGTGCGCGCGATCGCCAATTCGCCGTTTCAGGAAAACAATCGCCGGAAATTTTGGAACAAAGAAAAAACAGCCATTGAAAAGAAAACAAAACCCGGCGCAGTCACCATCAATTATCCGATCGGCGCGACCAAGGCGACAGCTGACAAAATAAAAATGTTTTTCATGACAATTCCCGGAAACGACCAAGTCTTCCTGAAAATTCAGGACAAATTGATAAAAACCGATTTTTTGATCAATGTAAATGAAGACACCGCGCGCCAGCTGGAATCAATCCTGGGCAGGGGAGCGATCGGCGGGAAAAAAGACGGCGAATAGCGCGCGTTTAATTTTGCCAACGAAAAAAATTTTTGAATAAAAAAAACGGGATTCTCATCCCCGATTTTTTTTCCTGTAAGTTTTGTTGTTATCGATAAAAGCAGTTAGCCAACTGATTTGTGAATGAAAAGATTCATTAAATATTTTTTTCTTTAACGATTAATTTCAATTCGTCGACGATCATATTGATCAATTCTTTTGCTTTTCGTTCATTTATCGCTTTTTTGTGATTCCAGTCGAGTCCGGGCCGGTCGTTTCCTTCGATGAAATACAGGTTGCCGCTGTCGCTTCGAATAAAATCCAGCGCGTATAGCGAATGTTTCAGATTTAATTTTTTCTTCAAACTTTTAATTATTTTCCCGGTCATTGCCAGCACTTCTCTCGGGATCTCGTTTATGGGAATGTAAATCAAATCTCCGCCTTGATGTTCATTGCATTTGAAACTTCCTTTTTTTGCGATTCTTATGTATGTTTGTATTATTTCATCATTCAGAACAATTACCCGCAAATCAATAAGTCCGCCGGATTTTCCGAAAACAAATCCGTCATTGCAATCAATGAACGGTTGCATAATGTAGGATGATATTTTTTTTCTTTTTTTATCGGATTCAAATTGCCGAGTGATTTCATCTCCGTTCGCAATGCCTGACTTGTCAAAGTTTACTTTAAATATTTTAAGACCGCTGGATCCGGTTTTATCTTTGATTATGTAGCTGCCGTTAAAATCATTTTTGTATTTGCTTTTTTTTAGTAATGAATCCATTTCGCCTTTTGCAGTGTTTACTTCGCGCGCCGAGAGATTTTTCACTTCCACCGTGGGAATGGCAAATTCTTTGAAATGTTTGTAAGTGTTCAGTTTATTTTGAAAAATATCTTTTAATCGTTGATTGTTGAAAAGATAAATGGATTTTGAATCAGTCAGCAATTTGAGTTTCAGTTTTTGCTTTTGAGTCGTTGGCGTGAATTTATATAAAAATATTTTTGAATGCGCTTTGCCGCAATTTCTTTTCCAGCCCTTGTCGTATGTCCAGAAACTTTGGAAAAGACCTTCTCCTATAATATCATCGGAAGTGGCGAAAGCGGCCTTGATTCCCATCTTTTTGCATCTCGATAAGAAATATCGATAGCTGTCATTGTAAATTTCATTTTTGCTGTTGGCGGAAAAGGGGACAGCTTCTTTGTAATTGCCGTTTCTTGCGCTTTTTGCGATCGCGCCCGAGTAGGCGACAATTAAATCAAAGATTGTTGTGTTGTCAGCGTCTGTCATTGTTTGGCTGTAAATAATTATGGTTTAATCGCCTGGTTGCAATTCAAAATTTGGCGCGAGTAAAATCCTTCGCTTTACCATTTTTTTGGACTGCGTTTGAATCTGTTTCCCGATTTTGCGTTTTTGGAAAAATAATTTTTATTTTTTGATGCGGGAAAAGATTTATGTTTAAATCCGGCATTGTTGCCGAAAGGTTTCTGCGGCAATGGTCTGGCTGACGGACCGACTGCGTTTTTCGCGGTTTCTGAATGAAATGAATGATCCATGATCGGTATTTTCTGTCCTATCAATGTCTCAATATCTCTGAGAAAATTTCTTTCATCAGCCGCGCAAAATGAAAATGCCGTTCCCTCGGCGCCCGCTCGCGCGGTTCTTCCGATTCTGTGAATATAACTTTCCGCTTCGTTTGGCAGTTCAAAATTTATAACATGCGAGATATTATCAATATCAATTCCTCTGGCGGCAATATCGGTCGCGACCAATATTTTAATTCTGCCGGTTTTGAAATCATGAATCGCTTTGGTTCTCGCGTTTTGCGATTTATTTCCGTGAATCGCGGTGGCTGATATCTTGTTTTTGCTGAGGAATATCGCCACTTTATTCGCTTTGTGTTTTGTTCGAGTGAAAACCAAAACGCTGGCAAGATTTTTTTGCCGCAGGAGTTCGAGCAGGAGATTTCCTTTTGAAGATGAGTCAATGAAAAATACGTATTGTTTTATCCTCTCAACCGTCTTTGTTTCGGGAGCGACATCCACCTGAATCGGATTTTTCAACAGACTTTTTGCCAGGTTGTTGAACGGCGTTGACATTGTTGCCGAGAAAAATAATGATTGTTTTTGGGACGGCAATTTCGTGATGATTTTTTTGATATCAGGGAGAAAACCCATATCAAGCATTCTGTCCGCTTCATCCAAGACAAAAAATTCCACATTATCGAGATTGAGTCTTTTTTGCTGCAGCAAGTCCAGCAATCTGCCCGGAGTTGCCGCAAGAATATCAATTCCGCCGGACAATGCCTGCACCTGCCGTCCTTGTCGAACTCCTCCGAAAATTACAGTGTGCCTAAAATTGAGAAATTCGCCGTACGCGGAAAAACTGTCTCCGATTTGCGCGGCCAGTTCTCTCGTCGGAGCGAGCACCAGAGCTTGAATTACCCGCGGATGTTTTTCCGTCATCTTTTGCAATATCGGCAAAATAAAGGCCGCTGTTTTGCCAGTGCCCGTTTGCGCGATGCCGATCAGATCTTTGCCGGACAATAGGCCGGGGATTGATTGTGCTTGGATGGGAGTGGGAATCGTATATCCTTGTTTTGCTATCGCTCTTTCGAGTTGAGGAATTAAATTCAGATCCTTAAATGATATTGTGTTTTCCATTATAGTTTAAAATAGTTCTTTGTTTATTAAATTTGCGTATATTATTGCACTGGAGGAGGGAAGTTTGCCTTTGCATAATAAAAGCATACTTTGAAATGGTATGCTAGTACAAGAAAGTTGGCTGTTTATGGTTGAACTTTTGTTCTTAACTTACGGAATAAATATAACAAATATACTGGGAAATGTCAAGCCCGGCTGCCATTTCCGTATCAAAAAGAGTTTTTGACGATTTTTTCTGAGCATCTGCGGCAATCCGTCAAAGAAAATAAAAAACGGAATTTTTCGTCCGGTTTTATGCGCTGTTTTATGTTGACGGCGATATAATTAGTTAAGTGATGTAAATTTCTATTTTTCTTTATTGATCCACTTTTTATTAATCGCTTCTTCTAAATCGATCCCGAGTAAATGCGCGTTAACTATTGCCATTCCCACGACATCCGCCAATTCCTTTGCTAATTCTTTTTTTGAAATTTCCTCAGGCACATGTTTTTCCGGGCGGCTTTTTTTCCTGTGAATTAACACGGCTTGGGCAAATTCACCGACTTCCTCATATAATTTCAACAACGCAAAATCTTCATCGATTTGTACATTGTATTTTTGTCCGTAGTCCATGGCATTTTCTATGACGCTCTGTTGTAATTCATTAAAATCCATAAAGTAAAATTAAAATTTATTTCAGCTAACGTTTCGCGTGTATGAGAAGTTTTTGTGGATGAAATGAAACGAAAATTTGGGTGAAGTAAACGGGGAAAATTTTTTTTCGTTTCAATTAAAATCGTTTGGGGGCATTTTATTCGTCATTCAATATTTTTATTATTGGGGTCTATTTTTTCCTCGAAATAAATTTGATAAAATTTTCCGTAATTTCTTTTAACTTCTCGAACTTATAGCTATGGCCTTCTTGATGTGATTCTGACTTAATGTTCACTGCTTTATTGAAATTATACAGTGCCCATCCGGCATTACTCCTGAATCTTTCGCGACTTAATTTGTAATTTGGAAAATGCTCATTAAACCATTTTTTGTATTCTTTTTTCTGGATACTTCGAAATCTAAAATTGTTTATTTGGTGAAAATAAATATAACTAACAAGGGCAATCCTTTTGTTGCCATTTTCAAAATAATGACTGGTGCTTAGTGCTATAAAAAGGTAGACCGCCTTCTTGTGATAATCTGGATAATACCTTGTTTGTATTCGTTGAAGTAAACTTTTGAGTTGATCTATCCCGCTTTTATCTTTTTCATATAAAGGTTTTTTGACATCGTCATAAACCAGCTTTCTAATGTCCTCGAAAAGGAAATCAATGTAATCTTCGAGTTTGGGATAGATCATTACTGATTTGATAATTTTTTTATTACATCTCCGAAATTTCTAGAGATATAAGAGGAGGCCTCCTTTTTAACTTTATAGAGACCTTTAATTTGCCCTTTTTTGCCATGCTTTGCAGTTTTTTTCTGGATGGCATAGGATTTATTATTCCTAGAATTTATTATTTTCTTTGTGACCATAGTTATTGAAGTATAGCATGAATTAGAATAACCCCGAATTCATTTATTATTTTTGATAAATAAAAAGTTTTGAATTATGGCGTCTAATGCTACTGGATACACGCCGTTCGTATAATAAAAGCATACCACAAACCGGTATGCTTTTACAGGTGAGATCCGCGAAGCGTCGTGTTGGGATTTTATTCCCGCCGCCTAACGCGCGGATTTCTTGTCATATACGTAAAACATTAAAAACCGTACCGTGCAACACGGCCGGCTGCGAGATTAAGGCCGAAGATTTTTCAGAAGAAAAGCCGGGAAGGAAAATCATACAAAGTTGCTCCGGTAGCGACAATGAACAAAATGACGCATGTTATTTATTCGGTTTGGACAAACCGAAAACCGTTTGAAGAAAAACAAAACTAGGATTTATTGTCCTAGTTTTTGTCCACAATTTTGTGTTGACGGCGATATAATTAGTTATGTGATGTAAAATTCTTTTTCTTTTTTAAATTTGCTTTTATTATAAATAATAAATAAGTTTTTTTATTTTTGATTTTGGGCAGAGGGGTAATGGGTGAATGCCCAAAATCCAAAACTCCTTATTAACTCTTGCTATTAAAAAGTTCAACGTAATCTTTGTAAATATATGATTGTCCATATTTCTTATCTTTATCTTTTGGCGACAAAATTTCCATTTCAATAAATCTGTCAATTACTGTTTGTGCGCCTGCGCGTGTAAAGCCTGTCCAATTCTGTATAATATTTACATTTACAATCGGCTGTCCATAAAGTTTTGGCAAAATAATTGTCGCGCTTTCAGAGGCGCGCTTGCCGAGCTTCTGAATTTTTATCATATCCCTTTGCTTCAAAACAGTGATTTTACCAACAATATCAATAGCCTCATTCGCTATTTCAATAACACCATCTAAGAAAAAATCAATCCAATCATGAACATCGCCATTATGATAGCCAAATAATTTTTCGTAATATAATTTTTGGTGCTTTTTAAAAAAAGATGACAAAAACAAGACAGGTTTTTCCAAATAATCTTCTTTCCATAAATAAAAAGTGATTAACATTCTTCCCGTTCTTCCATTTCCATCTAAAAATGGATGGATTGTTTCAA
>JAHIRY010000011.1 GCA_018818405.1 Patescibacteria group bacterium
ATCGAAGGTAGCTGATGCTATCGTATCAGTCTCAGCATCAGAATCTCCGAGCCAATTCAAGCTTGGAGTATCTCCATTCTTGCAAGCACCGGCTGTTCCGGTACATCCTGAAACCGTTACATTGGCCGCGGTTACTGTTGGAGCTTGGTTATCAAATGCTTCAGCTAAAACACTGGTTGCGCTTGCGGCAGCTACATCATCAGCATCCGAATAAGTAATATTAACGGTTTGAGTATTAACTCCAACATCAGTTGATCCCGCAACAATTACGCAAGTTACTGCTCCCCAACCTTCTGCAGTATTTCCCTCCAAGCCATCAGTAACATCCATAGCCACTGCCGCACCGCAACCAAATGCACTGAAATCTACAGTTACGGTCGTTTCATTCGGGTCAACTCCATCGCCATCGGTATTGGTTATATTGGCGGAAACAGATACAGTATCACCAATATTGGCTATTCCATTTGCATCAGCATCATTTGATAAAGTTAATGTGCCGCTATTAAAAGTGATACTTGCAACACCGGCGCTGACATCTTCAATTTTTGGCAGTGTGTTAAGCACTCCTAAACAAACCGCAACGATCATCAATGCTGCCAACGACAATGGCAGGAATTTGAAGAAGCTTTTTTTAATTTTTTTTGCCATAATTTTTTTATTTATTAATTTATATATTTAAAACCGCCTTCATTCTTATAATGATGAAGCTGGTGTTTTTTTTAATAAAATATTTCGAATTCGTCGAGGAATTCCATTTTTTGTCTCTAATATAAATCCATCTATATTATAACCCATTACATTGATTATTCAAATTAGTTTTCCACATACTGCGACGATGTAAATTCCATCTTGACTGGCAGAATCATCCATGGTAATGTTTACCCGATTGAAATTCATGGAAGGGAGGAACCAATGAATGCGGAGCAATTCGAAAATGCGGCAGAATCACCGCGAAAAATTGTTCTTTCAAATGTGATAAAAGGCTGTTTCAGATTTTTCAGAATAATTGTGCTTTCAGCGTTCTTTTGGTTGGGAGGATTTCTGATATTTACAACTGAAACAATCTTACCTGAATTGGATTTTGGTTTTGCGCGATGCGTGATGGGATATGCGGCAATGGCAACCTGCAGTTGTTGGTTGGTTTATCTGCAAGAGAAAGACTGCGCATCCAGTGGAACGACTCGGGTATTTCTTCTTTACTTTTTGACATTGCTAATGATTGGAGTTCTGGTATTCATTATTTTTTTCACTGTCAGACCAACAACATTCACCTGAAAAGGAGCGCATCATGCCAAACGAACTCATTGTGAGGAAATGGGAATGCAATTTTTGCGGCGCGCAATTTGAAAGAGAGGAAGAGGCTGAACGAGATGAAGTGTCTTGTGAAAAATTGGTTGAACGCTGGATTCGATTGAAAAGGTCGGTCGTGATTCTTGAACCAAAATCATTGTGTTCGTCTTTTCCTTTTCGAGAGTTTTTCACTTTTGCCATCGTTGTCATTAACAATGTTGTCATGAAAAAATCTCGATTCAGTCCGCGGGGATCCAGAAGGGATTATGAAATAGTTCTTTCTTATTTCCCGTTGATTCAGCTGGAAGCGGATGAACCTGTTCGCGAGAAGGAATTGAATTTTTTTGGAACAGCGGAATTTCTTTTGGCGAGATTGGATGAATTTGAACGAGGAATGCCGATCCGAGGCTATTGTTCCGAAAGAAGTGTTCGCCTTATGACGGAAGAAGAGAGAGATTCAATGGGAACCATTATTCAAAAGTTGCGGGATTCTTTGTTTCTTGCAGAGACGAGTCTTGATCTTTCAGTTATGCCCGAAGTAGAGGAATCGCCCGGGGAACCTCACTTGGTGGCGGGCGTGGAAGATCAGCCGTCGGATGAAGAGGCTGTCGAAGAAATAGCGGACGATTCCGCTGAAGAAAAAAAAGAAGAATGCGGATAGCGCAATATCGGGGCTGAGATGAAAAAATCTCGCCCTTTTTCTTTTAAAATTGTAATTCTGCGTTCGATTTGTTATCATCGTTTCAGTCGGATGAATCATTGTCTTGAATTGAAAGCATCCGCCGCCAATCATTTGGCGCTCACTCAAAAAGGAGGAACAGGACATGGAACACTTGAAGCAAAGTATCCGAGAAGTTCCGGATTTCCCAAGGCCGGGAATTCAGTTCTATGACATATCCACTCTCTTCAGAGAGCCCGCGGCGTTTGCCGAGGTGGTGGATCGTCTCGCTCGGCGGTATCTTGGTATGAACATTGACGCAGTGCTGGGCATCGAGGCTCGCGGATTTGTTCTTGGAAGCGCGCTGGCGTATCGTCTGAATACGGGGATCATTCTGGCTCGAAAGAAAGGCAAACTGCCGGGACCGACCATTTCTGAAAGTTATTCGCTCGAATACGGCAATGATGCTATTGAAATCAATGCTGACGCTGTTGCCCCCGGTGATGTGATTATCGTTGTTGACGATTTGCTGGCAACGGGCGGAACCGCGAGCGCCGCTGTGAAACTCGTCAAAAAATGCGGAGGATTGGTGCCCGAGTGCGCATTTCTGGTTGAACTGCCCGATCTTCATGGGCGAGAGAAAATCAGCGATTCCTTGGTGTATTCCATCCTGCAGTACGCGGGAGATTGAGAAGAATCTCGATTGATTGGAACGGCTGACTCAGGGTTCTAAAAAAAAGAATACAATGGAGCGGGATGAAACAATCTCGCTCTTTTTCTTTTAAAATTGTCATTCCGTATTTTGTTTGTTATAATATTTCAAAATATGCCAATATCAAAGAAACACATCGAGCACCTTGCGGAACTCGCCAGATTAGATATTACCGAAGAGGAAAAAGAGAAATACGCGGAACAGATCTCTTCGATTTTGGAATACTTTGAACAATTGAATGAAATGGATACGATGAATGTTGAACCGTTGGCTCAGGTCAATGAGAGTTTCAATTCACTTCGTTCGGATGAAGTTTTACTTCCTTTTTCCGCTGAAAAAACATTGGCCGCAGCTCCGCAATCGGAGAAGAATCAAATAAAAGTAAATGCGGTTTTCGAATAATTATGAAAATAAATGAATTTACAATAACACAAGCGCATCGCGGACTTGTGGACAAAGAATTTTCCTGCGAGGAATTGACGCGCGCCTGTTTTGAGAGGATAATTGAATCAGATGAAACGATAAACGCTTTTGTTGATTTGAATGAGGATGCGGCGTATGAATCAGCTCGAGAAATTGACGAAAAAATAAAACAAGGCGAGAAAATCGGATTTTTGGAAGGAATTCCTTTTGCGTTAAAGGACAATATTTTGGTTGAAGGATTGCGAGCGACCGCCGGATCGAAAATGCTGTCGGATTATGTCGCGCCTTTTTCCGCAACAGTTGCCGCCAGATTGAAAGATTTGGGATCCGTTCTTGTCGGGAAAACAAATATGGATGAATTTGCCATGGGCTCTTCCGGCGAAACTTCATATTTCGGAGCAACGAAAAATCCGATTGATTTAACGAAAGTGACCGGCGGATCTTCCAGCGGCAGCGCGGCTGCCATCGCGAACAATGATGTGATTTACGCGCTGGGTTCAGATACGGGCGGTTCTGTCCGACAGCCTGCGTCATTCTGCGGAGTTGTGGGATTCAAGCCTTCTTACGGCCGAATTTCTCGCCACGGACTCATGGCAATGGCCTCGAGCTTTGATCAGATCGGCACAATTACAAAGTCTGTCAGAGACGCTGCGCTGGTTTTCGAATCGATTGCCGGCAAAGATGATTTTGACGCGACCTGCCTGGATAAAAAAGCGGAAGTGATGCCGACTCTGGATCAGGAAATCAAAGGATTGAAAATCGGCGTGCCAAAAGAATTTTTCATAGAAGGAATGGACAAAGAAGTGGCGGCCGCAATTTCCGCTGAAATAAAAAAGTTGAGCGAGCTGGGCGCGGAAATAATTGAAATCAGTTTGCCAAAAACAAAATACGCGTTAGCGGTTTATTATATATTAATGACAGCCGAAGTTTCCTCGAATATGGCGCGCTACGACGGCGTGCGCTACGGATTCCGAGCAAAATCGGACAATTTGTCTGAAATGTATTTGAAGAGCAGGGGGATGGGATTCGGCGATGAAGTGAGACGCAGAATAATGCTCGGCACTTATGTTCTTTCTTCCGGATATTATGATGCATATTACAAAAAAGCACAGCAAGCGCGCCGGCTGATAAAACAAGATTTTGACAATGCTTTTGAAAAAGTCGATTGCCTTGTGACTCCGACCACTCCGACAAAAGCGTTTTCCTTGGGAGAAAAATTCGATGATCCCATGAAAATGTATTTGGCTGATATTTTCACTGTTTCCGCCAGCGTCGCCGGTCTGCCCGCGATTTGCCTTCCCTGTGGAAATGACAAGAAATCGCCTGTCGGATTGCAACTGTTAAGCAAGAATTTCAATGAAGCTGTTGTCCTGCAAGTCGCCAATAATTTGGAAGAAAAAAATCGCGCGCAAGAATTGCGATAATTAAAAGTTTGGCTGATTTTGCGTATGTTTATTTCCTGGGAATTTACAATTACGGATATTTTTTGGATGATCGGCATTTTCTTGGCAATAATTCTTTTCGTTATTGTTCGCCGAGGATTGAAAAATTTGTCAGCCAGTGACGGACTTGATAGAAAATTCATCAGAGAAGAATGGAAAAAAATAGAAGAATTGCCTGAATACGGCAAAGAAATGAATTACAAGCTGGCGGTAATCGAAGCGGACAAACTGCTGGACTTTGCTCTCAAAGAAATGTATTTCCCGGGAGAAACAATGGCCGACAGATTGAAAATCGCTTCTTGCAAATTTCCAAAATTAAGAGAAGTCTGGTGGGCGCACAAAGTGAGAAATCATGTTGTTCATGACAGCCGCTATCATCTGAAGCACGGTGAAACGAGAAAAGTGCTGACTCTGTTCAAGCGCGCGTTAAAAGAGTTGACTGCGTTGTAAAAAAAAATTAAAAATAAAAACAGTCGGGGAAAAAAGTAAAAAAATAAAAATGAAAATCAAAAAAATACTATTTGCGATTATATTGTTTTTAATATCTTGTAATTTTGTTTTTGCCGAGGAGGACAATGTCAATATTATCGTGCCTTTGCAAGACGCGTTTATCCGCTATCATCAGATCGGCTCGCAAGCTTATGAATTTTATGTCGTCACAAATCTGCCGCCCGAGCGTATTCTCCGTTATGATTGGTTTGTTGACAACAAGGAAAATTATCGAGCGGAAAAATTGAATTATTTTTTCACAAAAGGCGAACATAATGTGCGGGTAAAGGTGGAGGATGAATACGGCAATGTCCGATACGACAAAGTGAAATTGACAATTGATTTTTGGTCTTTGCAGAATAATTGGCTTCTTTGGATTTTGTATTTGCTGTTATGCTGCGTGCTCATTTATTATTGGATGGCAAAATTGATATATCTTTTCAATCGCAGTCGGGTGAACAGGGAAGTCCGATATTTTCTCAGCGCAATGGAGGAGCATGGCTGGCTGGAAAGAGCGCTCGAAGAAATGAACAGAAAAAATAACGAATCATTTAAAAAAAATCCAAATAAAAATTATCATATTTAACAAAGATTAAGGCAGGGAACAATCAGCAAGGAGCAAGGAACACTATTGAAATCTTAAATCACCGCAGTGTGCGGGACAATCTCGAAATTCCAAATAACAAATACTAAAATTATAATTCGTCCCGCTGTGAGACGGGACCCCGCACGCTGCGTTGGCAGCAACAATTCCAAACTCACATTCTATGAAAGTTTTATTGCATGATTGCTGTGCGCCGTGCGGAGCGCATGTGGCGGAAGAATTGAAAAAAGACGGCTATGATGTCACCGTTTATTTTTATAATCCGAATATTTTTCCGGCGGAAGAATATCAGTTGCGTTTGAATGAAATGAAACGATATTGCGAAAAAAATAAAATCCCGCTGATTGTCGGCAATTACAATCACGATGAATGGCTTTCCGCTGTCGCCGGTTTTGAGAATGAAAAAGAAGGCGGCGCGCGCTGTGAAAAATGTTTTATGCACCGGCTGGGAGAAACCGCGCAAAAAGCAATGGAAGAGGGATTTGAATATTTTGCAACGACATTGTCGGTCAGTCCGCACAAGCCGGTTGAAGTTATCAACAGAATAGGAAATGAACTCGGCGAATTTTACAATGTAAAATTCATTGATACTGTCTGGCGAAAAAACGAAGGCTACAAAAAAGCGTGCGAACTCAGCCGAAAAAATGATTTTCATCGCCAGAATTATTGCGGCTGCGAATTCAGCGTAAACTGAAATTCATTTAAAAAAAATTAACCTCGGGCAAAGAGTTGCCCGAGGATTTTTGTTTCAAGCGTTTTTTTCCATTCTTCCGGATCGCAGAATCTTGCAATCCGTGATGACCGGAAGCATTTCGCCATTAACCCTCTGCGATTCGCAGTTTCTGACGAAAATCGGAAAAACCGGATTTTCTCCTTGCTTCGCGAAAAGCAATTTCCGCGAAAACATGGTTGCCGGCACAGCATGTTTTTTCCCGTAGTTGTCCACAAACAGAATATTCAGGCGGATTCTGAAGAAATCTCCGAATTTTTTCTGATTCAGCACCAGCCCGAGAAAGTTCATTATTTTCAATCGAGCGGCCGAATCATTTGTTGTTTTCGTATAGAGATTTTTCCACCAATTCCGATTTGACATCAGCGCCTCCTCCTGTTGATTTTTCAACACAATTCACAGCATAGCGGAAATTCGCTTTTTCGTCAAGCTGGCAATCTTGAATTCGACTTCAAATTGCAAAATATTCATCGGATTTGGGCGCTAAATATAAATGTGTTAAAATAGCAAATGATTTATGATGATAGATTACAAAAATCAATTGAACGGAGATCAGTATGAAGTCGCGGTCCACGGCGACGGACCGTGTTTGGTTTTGGCCGGCGCAGGCAGCGGCAAGACGCGGACGCTGGTTTTTCGCGTTGCTTATTTGATTGAAAACGGAATTGCTCCGGAAAATATTTTGCTTGTCACTTTTACGAACAAAGCTTCTCGGGAAATGTTGGAACGCGTGGAAAAATTATTGGGATTCAAACCCGAATATTTGTGGGGAGGAACATTTCATCATATCGGCAATCTTATTCTGAGAAAATACGCCAATAAAATCGGTTATGAAAGAAATTTCAATATTTTGGACGAAGATGACAGCGTTTCACTGGTGAAATCAGCCATGGAATCTCTCGGACTGAATGTGAAAGGACAAAATTTTCCAAAAGCGCGAATCGTCAAATCGATTATCGGTTTTTCCCGCAATACCAATCAGCCTGTACGCGATGTTGCTGAAGAAATTTACGGTTATCCTGATTTTATCGCCGAGAAAATGGACGAAATCAGCGGAGCTTATGAAGAAAAAAAGAAAAAGTCCAATGCAATGGATTTTGATGATCTGCTCGTCAATTGGCTGAAACTCTTGCTGGATTTTCCGGAAATAAAAGAAAAATATTCCAATCAATTCAAATACATTTTGGTGGATGAATATCAGGATACGAATTTCATTCAGGCGGAAATTATCCGAAATCTTTCATCTGTTCACAACAATGTCTTGGTCGTGGGCGATGATTCGCAGAGTATTTATTCGTTTCGCGCCGCTGATGTGAAAAATATTTTGAATTTTCCAAAATTATTCAACAATACGAAAATTTTCAAAATTGAAAAAAATTATCGCAGTACGCCGCAGATTTTGGATCTGGCGAACAGCAGTATCAGAAACAATGTCAATCAATTTGAAAAAAGCCTGATGGCTGATCGGGATGACGGATATTTGCCGGCCTTGATTCCGGCGCGCGATGAGCATGAACAAGCGTCTCTCGTCACCAGAAAAATCATGGGATTTTATCGGGCGGGAAAAAATTACGAAGACATGGCGGTTCTCTATCGCTCGTCATATCATTCCGCGGAAATCCAGCTCCAGCTCAGCAAGATGAATATTCCTTATGTTGTGCGCGGGGGAATGCGATATTTCGAGCAGTCTCATATCAAAGATGTCATTTCATATTTGAAAGTTTTATCGAATTTTTCCGATGAAATTGCTTGGAAAAGAATTATGCTGATGTTCGAAGGAATCGGCGAGAAAAAGGCGGAAAAAATTTGGCAAGAAATTCAGCTGGCGAGCGATTTGCCGCAATTGATTGAGCGGAAAATAAAACTGACGGGCAAAGCGTCCGACAGTTGGGAAAAAATAATGAGAATTTTCAGCCGGCTGAACAAAATCGACAAAAACCAGCGGGGATTTATCGCCGAATCAATTGACGCTGTTCTGGAATCGGGCTATGAAGCTTATCTTAAAAATGTTTATGAAAATTATCGAGATCGAATGGATGATTTGCAGCAGTTGATCAATTTTGTCGCGATTTACAATGATCTGGACAAATTGCTGACTGATGTAATGCTCAGTGAAAATTTTGCCGGAGAAAATGAAAACAATCGGCGCGCGCTCGTGCTTTCCACCATTCATCAGGCAAAAGGATTGGAATGGCCGATCGTTTTCGTTGTCGGATTGAGAGACGGACAATTTCCGCATCACAAATCAATGGAAAAAGCGCATGAGCTGGAGGAAGAGCGCCGTTTGTTTTATGTCGCGGTCACGCGCGCGAAAGATGAATTGAATCTGCTTTATCCCATTCGTTCGTTCAGCTACAAATACGGAGAACAATATTCAAAGCCGTCCACTTTCATCCGAGAAATTGACGCGGGAAAATATATGGTGGAAAAAGGCAGGAATTTTCGCGAGGAAGATGATGAAAATTTCGTGATTGAATATGATTAGCAAAACCGGCTTCCAATGGATGGCCGGTTTTTCGATTGCTCTGGCGGAAGAACAACAAATTTGTTAATATTAATGATGTAATTACTTCAACCGTTGCAATGTATTATGAAAAATTTTATCGCCATAGCGGGAAACATCGGAGTCGGCAAATCGACTTTAACGAAAAAAATGGCTCAGCATTTCGGCTGGAAATCTTTTATGGAACCCTTCGCCGACAATCCTTATCTGGAAGATTTTTACAAGGACATGAACCAGTGGGCGTTTCATTCGCAAATGTATTTTCTCGGCAAACGGCTGAAGCATCATTACAAATTGGTGAATGAAAAAGATTCGGTTATTCAGGATCGAAGTTTGTATGAGAATGCGGAAGTTTTCGCCAAGAATTTGTATCAAAGCGGTTTTATTTCAAAACGCGACTGGGATGTTTACATGGAAATATACAAAACCTGCGTAAAGATAATGCCGGCGCCTGATTTGATTATTTATCTGAAAGCGTCAGTTGAAAAAATCCTTCAGCGCATTCAGATGCGGGGCAGGGATTTTGAAAAGGAAATGGAGCCGAAATATATTTCCGATTTGAATGATTTGTACGATGACTGGGCGGGCAATTTTCGCGAGACGCAGGTGATCACAATCAGTTATGATGATTTGGATTTGAAAAATAACAACATTGATTTTGAATCTTTTCTGGATGAAGTGAAACATTATTTGAATTAGTTTCGAGGTTATGAATTATGATTAATGAATTTTTATTATTACCGATGAATCACCGCCCGCATAATGCGAGGGCGGTGATTTAATTTTCGAATTTGTCCCGCACACGGCAGTGATTTAGTATTTCTTTTTAATAAAATGCAGGCGCAATATTTTGCGCCTCTACGAAATTTTCGGACGCTATCCCTTGTTTCTTTCGCAATTAGGATTTGTTATTTGGAATTTCGAATTTAGAAATTAGGATTTCAACAGTGTTCCTTGCTCCTTGCTGATTGTTACATGCTACATGCTACATGTTCCATGTTATGCGCTCCCTGCTATCTAAAAAAGTTATCCACAGCCAGCGCTTGACGGTTTTAAATAGGATGTATATAATACGTTTACCTTCGCAGGAAGATCATTACAAGTTGAGCGGAAAAAAAACGAGCAGTCCTAAAATAACTGCCATCGAATTTTTCGCACTCAGTTGCTGTTCACTTTAACTCGCATCTCGGAGCAATCCTTGATAACGGTTAGGTGATTTCCTTCGCGAGAAAACGGTATTTGTCGGGCTTGACCCGACTCTGACCGGATTCTTTCGAGGAATTCCCGTTCGGCCTGATCATGAGATTTTCTGGCAGATTAGCCGCAAGGCTTCTTTGCTAGCAACCTAGCGGAATATAACCATTTGCCTCGGCATTGGTTCATCCGCGAAGTTCGCAATCTCGAGGGATTAAATTCCCAGATCAATTGATGAGACATCGCAAAAGCAGAGATTGTCTTGGTAGGTTTAACCCCTTGTGGGCGACAATCTATCTTTAGAACGGCTTGCCGTTCAAGACTGCCTTTCCCTAGAGGAATGTTTAAAAGCGCCCAGGAGAAATCCAAAGCACTTCGAACAATTCTCAACCGGATCGGTTATATCTCACGCTAACGCGTCTCTCATCATCCAGCCAACTGGACAACAATTGAAATCAACAAGGCATGGTCTCGCGGTTGCTAACACAACTGCAGTCTGCCGGGTAGGGGGTATTCGCTTTGCGAGTGCCCCTTTTTTCTTTTCTTTATTTTGTTTGGCGGCGCGTTGAATTTGTGTTATAATAAATTTGATTTTTATTTTTGAAAAATTATGTACAGAGAAAATATTGCCGCGAAATCAGTGCGATTTATTTTCGTGGAAATAATAGGAGATTTTTTTTATTTTCCTTTTTGGTGGTACACCGGAGGCGTGAAAAAATCATTGGCGCGAATGAGTGATACGGTGTCTCAGGGCAATCAAGAATTCGGTGTTACTATTTGGATCAAAAGTTTATTCAAACCGATGTACGGCCAGTATGATTGGCAAGGCAGAATTATCAGTTTTTTCATGCGTTTGTTTCAGATTGTCGTTCGTTCAATGCTTTTGCTTTTTTGGACGGTTTTTTCGGTTTTAGTGTTTTTTATTTGGATTTTTCTCCCGCTGTTTATTATTTTGCAAATATTATTCAACTTCGGACTTTTTGAAATCAATATTTTATAAGCATATATGGCTGACGCAACAAAATTAAATTTCATTGTTTGTTCCGAATGCAAAGGAATGGGTTCGATCGACGGAAAAGCCTGCGCGAATTGTCAGGGAATCGGCACTGCTTTGTATTTCAATGATCATATTCTGTATTGGGGGCAATATTATGACGCGGCCAGCATCAATTATGAAAAAGCGACAAGAAAAATTAAAATCATTTTCAATATCGCATTGGCATTGCTGGGTTTGTCGGGAATCATTCTCATGGCCTACCTTGGATATCTGGATAATTTCAAAAGTTTTTTCTCTATAAAATATTGGCTGACCCCCAGCCCGGAAAAATTGTATTTTTGGTTTACTTTGATTGTTGATTTGTATTTGTATTATCGGCTGGAACAGGAATCATCTTCTCAATATTCCGTAATGAAAAAGATTTTTCAAAAGACGCAAGCCAGCATTGATCTTGGTTTGGACTGGCCGTCAATCTGGAAATTGAAAAAAGAAAATTTCATTGATGTTTCATTCGCATTTTCCGAACAAGCGAAAAAAGCGACTCAATCAGCCTGGGAATTGGCGCGCCATTTCGAGCATCCGGATGTTTTGCGCATTCATTTGTTCGGCATTGCCTCGCAATTCGACAAATCAGCGATAATCCTGGGACGGCTGGGGATAAATTTCGAACAGTTCAAACAAAAAATAAGCCGTTATCTTTCAAAAAACATTATTACCCGAAGCCAAAATCCGCTGCTGTCCGTGGAAATCCAGAAAACTTTTCTTTTGGCTTATGTCAAATCGTATGAGGCGAACGGAAAAAAAGTGGATCTGCCGGAAATTATGCTTGCCATCGCGTCTCCGGAAGTTATTGGCGTGAAAAAGAAAGATGATATTGAAGAGATATTGATTGATTTTGATTTGAATTATCAGAAAATAATAAATGTTGTCGCCTGGATTCGGATTCAGGCGCAATTGAGAGAAAAATTGGAACGGTTTCGATTGCTCGCCCGCTACAAACCGAAATCAGGACTTGATCGCGCGATGACAGCGGTTTCGACTCCTTTGCTCGATCAATTCAGCGATGATTTGACTTTGAAAGCGAAATACGGACATTTGTTTCCCTGCATTGACCGGGAACAAGAATTCGAACAGCTTTTTCGAATTATGGAAGGCAGCCGGCAAGGTGTTTTGCTGGTCGGACAGCAGGGCGTCGGACGCACGGCCATTATAGAAGGTTTGGCTGAGCGAATGGTGACAGAGGAAGTGCCGGAATTGCTGCAAGACAAAAGATTGGTCAGCCTTGATTTGTCGCGAATGCTCGCCGGCGCGGACGCGGCAATGGCTGAAGAAAGATTTTTGCAAATTACCGATGAAATAATTCGTTCGCAAAATATCGTTTTGGTTGTGGAAAATTTGCACGCAGTGAGCGGAATTACCAGCGGCTCAGAAGGCAGTCTTGATTTGTCCGAAGTTTTCGCTCAGATTTTATCGCGTCATTTGTTTCATTGCATTGCCACGACAAATCCTGCGGAATATTCGAAATTCATTGAAGGAAAAAGTTTGGGTGCTGAATTTCAATTGATCAAAGTGGAAGAGCTTGATTTGAATAATGCCATTTGCGTTCTGGAGGCGAAGAGCGGGCCGATCGAATATCAGAACAAAGTTTATTTTTCTTATGATGCGATTGAAAAGGCGGCTGTGCTTTCTTCCCGATATATTCACGACAGATATTTGCCGGAAAAAGCGATTGAAATTTTGGAGCAGACAGCCATAAAAGTCAGCAATGAAAAAGGAAAAAATACTGTGGTGAACGCGGATGATATTGCCTCGGTTATCGCGTCAATGACAAAAATTCCCGTTGCCAAAGTGACGGAAAAGGAAAGCCGCAAATTGCTTGACTTGGAAGAAAAAATTCATGAACGAATGATCGGTCAGGATGAAGCGGTGAATATTGTGGCAGCCAGTTTGCGCCGCGCTCGCGCCGAATTGCGCGAAGGCAAGCGTCCGATTTCCAGTTTGCTTTTTCTCGGACCGACCGGCGTGGGAAAAACCGAACTTGCGAAAACAGTGGCTGAAGTTTATTTTTCCGGAGAAAACAGCATGTTCAGATTTGACATGTCCGAATATCAGGATGTTGCGTCCATTGATCGCCTGATCGGTAGAGGTTCTCAGCCGGGATTATTGACCGAGCAAGTCAGGAAAAATCCGTTTTCCCTGATTCTCTTCGATGAAGTGGAAAAAGCCGAGCCGAACATTTTGAATTTATTTTTGCAAATGATGGATGACGGCAGATTGACCGATTCTCAGGGCAGGACGATTGATTTTACGAATACCATCATTATAATGACATCAAATGCCGGCGCGCAATTCATCCAAGATGAAATAAACAAAGGAACTGTTGTCGACAAAATAAAAAATTCATTGCTCAATGAAGAATTGAAAAAATATTTCCGGCCGGAATTTTTGAATCGGTTTGACGGAATCGTGGTTTTCAAACCGCTGACAATGACCGAAGTGATTGAAATCGCTCGTTTGATGGTCGGGAAAATCAGCCGGCGATTGCAAGAAAAGGGAATTGAATTTCATGTGGCGGACGAAGCGATCGCCGAATTGGCTGAATTGGGATTTGATCCGAAGTTCGGCGCGCGCCCGCTTCGCCGCGTAATTCAGGAAAGAGTGGATGATGTTCTGGCAAATCATTTATTGCGGGGCGAGCTGGATCGGCGAGATAAAGTGACATTGGAACTTGGCGGAGAATTGAAAATAGAAAAAGCGGAACAAATTTAATGAAAAGAAAAAGGCTTCGCTCATGGGCGAAGTCTTTCTTATTGCGTGGAAATCAATTTGTGCTGAACAATGTTCGACAGTTCAAGCAATCCCTGCCAGATTGATAGCAAGTCATCCGATTTCGGCGAATCTTTCAAAAATTCATCAATCAAAGAATTCAATTTTTTTTCAAATTCCGTGCATGTGATTTTTGTTCCGAAAGAGAAACCGTTCGTTTGCCAAGTTCCGAGAAGCGATCCTGTCGGTGTAACCGTTCTTTTCATTTCGTCTTTCGGCCAATATTTGTTTGCTCTGATTCGGCTCACGCCGCTGATGAGGCATCTCAAAGCAAAGTTCATCTCCGGCGCAGTTCGTTTTTTGTTGAGAAATGAACTGAGCAGACTTTCCAGCTCTTTTTTCATTTTCAATGCTGTCATGATTTTCCCCCTCCTTAGACTGAAGCAATTATATTGCAAACTCGCTTTTTCGTCAATCCGACGCTTGTTTTTCCGCGAAAATTAAGCTAATATATAGAAAACTTCAAAAATTTCAATTTAATTTATGAATGCTTACGATTTTATTTTCGCACTCGCGATTTCTTTTTTTTCCGGCTTGATTTTCACTGCCGCGATCATGTGGATTGCCAGAAAGTTCAATGTTTTGGACATTCCGAATTCGGAAAGAAAAATTCACAAAAAACCGGTTCCTCTCTGGGGCGGAATAGCCGTATTTTTGGCTTTTAATTTTGTTGTTTTGCTTTATACTTTTTTTTCCAATGATCTGACCGGCGACACGGTGATATTGAAAAATATTCTGGGAATTTGTCTCGGAACATTATTTCTGTCAATCGGCGGAGCGCTGGATGATAAATATAATTTGAAACCGCGCCGGCAGATCATCTGGCCGATTTTGGCGGTCGGGAGCATTATTGTTTGCGGAATAGGAATTGATTGGATTACAAATCCTTTTGGCGACGGTGTGCTTCATCTGAACAAATTCGTGACAATTTTATTTTGGTTTCATGGTTTTCCTTACAAATTAACTTTGCTGGCCGACATTTTCACTCTGTTGTGGCTCATGTCAATGATGTACACGACAAAATTGCTGGACGGATTGGACGGATTGGTTTCCGGAATTACGATCATCGGCGCGATATTCATTTTTCTCACCGCGTTGAACAAGGGCGACATTATTCAATATGACATTGCTCTTTTGGCAATGATAATCGGCGGAATATTTTTCGGATTTTTGGTTTTCAATTTCAATCCCGCCAATATTTTTCTGGGAGAAGGCGGCAGTACGATGGCCGGATTTCTCCTCGGAAGTTTGTCTATTCTGAGCGGCAGCAAAGTCGGCATCACTCTCATGTTATTAAGTATTCCGGCTCTCGACATGATATGGACAATTATTCGTAGAATATCCGAAGGTCATTCTCCCTTTTCCTCGGCTGATCGAAAGCATTTGCATCATCGTCTGCTGGACGCGGGATTTTCCGTAAAACAAGCGGTTTTATTTTTATATTCCATTACCGTTGTCTTTGGAATTATCGCTTATTCTCTGCAGGACATGGGAATGAGCGCGCTGTCCGCCGGATTTATCGCTGTAATTACATTTATGTTAATTTTAGCTTATATATATAAGATGCGAAGAGAGAAGGAAAAAGCCTTGACTTTGCGGAAAAATTAATGTATTATATCCACAGCTAAATTCAAAGCGAAAATCGTTCGCTGAATTTGAAATTATTGATAAATATCAGAGGAAACTCATAAAATTTTGATTTTAACCACCATCGTATGACAATCGCAGTAATAAAAACCGGAGGAAAACAATACAAAGTCAATGAAGGAAAAGAATTGAAAATAGAAAAAATCGACGGAGCAAAAGGCGACAAAGTGAATTTCGAAACCTTGCTCATTAGCGACGAAGAGGGGAATGATCTTCAGCTCGGCGCTCCCATTCTGGAAAATAAAACCGTTGAAGCGGAAGTTGTGGAGCAGGCGAGAGCGAGAAAAATCGATGTGATAAAATTCAAAGCAAAAGTCAGATACCGCAGAAAAGCCGGACACAGACAGGAATATACAAAAGTAAAAATCACTTCCATCGGCGGATCCGCGCCAACCGTTAAAAAAGAATCAGTGAAAAAAACTGAAGCGAAAGTTGTAGAAAAAAATTAATCTTCATCAAAAAAGAACTTGCGAAATGCAAGTTCTTTTGTTTCGAAATATTCAGTCTTTTCTTCGCTACAACTCCGTCCGCCCTTTCAACGCCCGGCTCAGCGTCGCCTCATCAGCGTATTCAATATCGCTTCCCATTGGCAATCCGCGCGCGAGGAGCGTCACTTTCAGGTTGAACGGCTGTAATGTTTTTCGTAAATACAAAATCGTTCCTTCTCCCTGAATATCCGGATTTATGGCGAGAATTATTTCTTCAATATTATTTTTTTCGATTCTTTCTTCCAGCTGCCGTATTTTCAATTTCTCCGGAACAATTCCTTCGATCGGATCCAGTTTTCCGCCGAGAATGTGGTAGAGGCCGTTGAATTCGCGCGTGCTTTCCAGCATATTCAAATCATGAATTTTTTCAACCACGCAAATTTGATTTTTGTTTCTTTTCGGATCGCGGCAAATGGAGCAAAGTCCGTTTCCCTCGGAAAAATTGAAACAATCAGGACAGAGCGAAGTGTTTGCTTGCAAGTTGAAAATGTTTTGAGAAAAATTCTGCAATTCCTGCTTCGGCTGTTTCAGTAAATAAAAAACAAAACGCTCAGCGGTTTTTCGGCCGATTCCGGGGAGCCGCGTGAAAGATTCTATCAGCTTTTCGATCGGACTCGGATAGTATGGCATCTGAATTGTTTTGTTATTTTATTTGAAGTAAAACCTCGGATTACATTCCCAGCAATCCGCCGAGATCGCCGCGCATTTTTGTGGCGATTTCCCTCTGCGCCTTGTTGATAATATTGTTGAAAGCGTCGCGCAGACATTTTTCCAGATTTTCCTTGTCCGCCAGCATCTCATCGGGAATTTCTATTTTTTGCACTTCCTGTTTTCCATTGATCGTGATGCTGATTCCTCGGAATTCATCTTCCACGACAATGTCTTTCAATTTATTTTGCAGATCTCTCGCTTGTTTTAACATTTTTAATTGGTCGAACATAATATTTTTTTATTCATTAAATTTTGTTTCCAAATTTCGAAAGCAAGCTTTGGTTTCATCAAAATACAATTTGACCACGCCGGTCGCGCCGTTTCTGTGCTTTGCGATGTGGATTTCAGCCAGATGTCTTTCCTGCGCTGTTAATTCTTCTTCGCGGTAATTGCGGTCAGCTTTTTTTCTGTAAATGAACATCACAATGTCCGCGTCCTGCTCGATTGATCCTGATTCTCTCAAATGAGAAAGTTTAGGAATTGCCGGTTTGCTCATTTCCACGGCGCGCGACAGCTGGGACAGAGCCAATACCGGAATATCCAGTTCGCGGGCGATTCCTTTCAGAGCTCTGGTCATTTCGGAAACAGCTTGCGTTCGATTTTCAGCATTGGCTCGCGCTTCCATCAGCTGGAGATAATCAATAACAATTAATCCGAGTCCGTGCTCCGTTTTCAGCCGGCGCGCTTTTGTTCTGAGTTCCATGATATTCAAAGAAGCTGAATCATCAATGAAAATCGGCGCTTCGGACAACAATCCCATCGCATGGCCGATGCGTGAAAAATCATCATCATCTTCATTTTCCGATAGATGTCCGCTGCGCAATTTCCAGAGATCAACATTTGATTCAGCGCAGAGCAGGCGATCCACCAATTGTTCTTTTGACATTTCCAGACTGAAAATTCCGACCGGAACTTTCGCTTTGATCGCCGTCTGCCGAATGATGTCCAGCGCGAAAGAAGTTTTTCCCACTGATGGACGGGCGGCGATAATCACCAAGTCTGACTTGTGCAGCCCTCCCAGCAAATTGTCCATGTCAGTAAATCCGGTGGGAACGCCTCTGAATTTATCCGAGGATTTGCTCAATTCATCAATGCGGTCGAATGTTTCGCCCAAAATGCTGTGAATGGGAACAAAAGTTTTCTTCAGAAATTCCTGCGAAACGGCGAATAATTTTTGTTCCGCTTCATCCAGCAATTTATCTATTTCATCTTCTTCTTGGTATGAGAGCGCGCTTATTTCCGAAGCCGCGTTTTGCAATCTGCGCAAAGTGGCTTTCTTCTTGATAATGTTCGCGTATTGGAAAACATGACTGGCAGTCGGCACTGAATTTGACAGAACAGCCAGATAACTTCGGCCGCCGACTTTTTCGATGAATCCTCGTTCTTCGAGCAGATTGGACAGAGTCAGCAGATCCACCGGCTCCTGTCGGGAATAAAGGCTTTGCATGCTTTCATAAATATGCCGATGCGCTTCCTTGTAAAAATCTTCCGGTTTGGTAATATCGGCTATTTTGTCAAAAGCGTTTTTGTCGATCAAAAGAGCTCCGAGCAATGATTGCTCAGCCTCGATATTTTGCGGGGGAATGCGATTGAATTCTTCAGCCATATTGATACTTTACATTGAAGTTTACTCATCCATTTTATTACATTTCAGCTCTTGCCACAAGTTGATAACAAGTTAATAAAGTGTGTGTTTTTCCATGGAAATAAAGTGTGCTTGACAGTTTTTTTATTTAATGTTAGATTACCATAGTCAGGGGAGGGTGGGATTTCAAAATTCCTGCCATTTGCTGAAAGAGTTCTTCGAAAGTTGAACAATAAAGGCTAGCACCGGAATTAACCCTCGAAGAAACGATTGACGCAAATCACCTGACACCCCCCGCCGCTCACGGCAGGGGGATTTTTTTTATTTTAAAAATGAGAAAGCAGTCATTGTTCTCTCATTTTAATTATTGATCCGCGCTAATCAAGAATTCAAGTTTATTCGGACAAGTTTGAAAATCGATTTTGCCAAACTTTCAGCTCATCAAATATTTTGTCATCAAAAGAATCCGGCTTATATTCTAAAATCGCATTGGCGTTTCTCATGCAATATTTCAGTTGATCTGTGTTGTTTTCGCTGGAATAAAATTTGAAGCTGTCAATGATATCGGCGATTTTGACAATAAGCGCATTTTGTCCGTTGCTCGTGCAACGCATTATCAGCTCGTTCGTGCTTTCGTTTTTATCTGTGATCGAAGCATCTTTCGTGCTTGCCAGCACCAGCTGGAGAACGGTTTCTCCGAATTCTTTGCTCAAAGTTTCCTCGCTGATTTCGCTGAATTCAAGCGCGTCATGCAGAAGTCCGGCCAGAACAATGTCCGGCGAATAGTTTTTTTCATATAGAAATACGCCGACTCTGATATCATGAAACAAAACCGGTTTTCTCGTTGTTTCATCGGAAACCGGCAGATGCTCGGCCAGCAAACGAACGGCTTTTTCAAATTCGATATTTAAATTCTTTGTCATAAATTTGTTATGGAAAATTATTTTTCTAATGCGAAAGCTTCAATAAATTTTTCAAAAGCATGGCAACTGTCATCGGTCCGACTCCGCCCGGCACCGGCGTGATGAATTTCACTTTCGGCAATACATCTTCAAAATCAACATCTCCGCAAACATCATCTCCGATTTTGTTTATCCCCACATCGATTATGATTGCGTCTTGCTTTATCATTTCACTGGTGATGAATTGCATTCTTCCGATGGAAACAATCAGAATGTCAGCTTCCGATACTTTTTCCGGATAATTTTCTTCCTTCAATGTGACAATATTGATTTCATTCGTTTCATCGAAAAAACAATGAAACGGAGTTCCGAAAATTTTGTGATTGCAGAGAATTGTAATTTTTTTATTTTTTATTTCTTCTTCCGTTGATTTTATCAATTCGACAATTCCCAGGATGAGCGGAGAAACCACGGACAAATCGCATTTTTGAATATTCTCCAATGTTTTCGGATGAAATCCGTCAACATCTTTTGCCGGATCAATGGCGCTGATTATTTTTTCCGTGTCAAATTCCTTCGGCAGGGGAAGCTGAACCAAAATTCCGTTTGTTTCCGGATCAGCATTCAAAAATTCAATCACTGAAACAACTTCTTCGGTCGAATTCGTTCGGTTGAAAAAATATTGATGAAAATCAATGCCGCAATCTTCGCAAGCTTGCTTTTTTATCTTGACATAAAGATGAGAACTCGGATCATCGCCGATCAGAATGACAGCCAGACCGATTTTATTGTTTTCCTTTTTGACTTCATCTCTGATGCTTCGAATGATTTTCTGGCTCAGTAATTTTCCGTTTATGATTTTATTTTCCATAAATTTATTTTGCGCTCAATTCCGGATACAGAGGAAATTTCCGCGTTAATTCCAAAACTTCATTTTTAATTTCCGCGAGAGCTGTTTCATCAGCCTTGTTTTCCAGCGTTCGCGAGATTAAATCTCCGACAATTTCAAAATCAGATTCCTTGAATCCGCGCGTTGTCATTGCCGGAGTTCCCAGCCGAATGCCGGACGGATCCATGGGTTTGCGCGGATCATCGGGAATCATGTTTTTGTTGCAGGTGATATTCACTTTGTCGAGCAGTTCTTGCGCTTCTTTTCCGGAAATGTTTTTGTTTGAGAGATCAATCAGCAGCAGATGATTTTCCGTCTGGCCAAACATGATTTTGAAATCAAGTTCTTTTAATGTTTTTTCCAGCGCTTTCGCGTTCAGCAAGATTTGTTTCGCGTATTCTCTGAATTCCGGCTGGATCGCTTCTTTGAAAGCGACCGCTTTTGCCGCGATATTATGTTCGTGCGGTCCGCCTTGAAATCCGGGAAAAACGGCTTTGTCGATTTGCTTGGCGAATTTTTCCTTGCACATTATCATTCCGCCGCGCGGTCCGCGCAGAGTTTTGTGCGTCGTTGTCGTGACGACATCAAATAGGGGCACCGGATTTTTCATCGCTCCGCCGGCAATCAATCCGGCAATGTGCGCGATGTCAGCCATTGTCATTGCTTTGACTTCATCAGCGATTTGTTTTATTTTTTCATAATCAATTTCGCGCGAATAAGCGGAATAACCGACGAGAATCAGTTTCGGTTTGTTTTCAATCGCCATTTGCCGCAGATTTTCATAATCAATCAGTCCGGTTTCTTTGTTTGTTTTGTAGCGAATGAAATTGAAAATTTTTGACATGTATGTGACGGGCGAGCCGTGAGTCAAATGTCCGCCGTGCGACAAATCCATTCCGAGAATCGTGTCGCCCGGTTCGAGCAGAGCGAAATAAGCGGCAATATTCGCCGGCGCGCCGGAAAGCGGCTGAACATTGACATGTTCCGCGCCAAAAAGTTCTTTCGCTCGTTCTCTCGCCAAATTTTCAATCACATCCACATTTTCCGTCCCGCCATAATAGCGGGAGCCCGGATAACCTTCCGCATATTTGTTTGTCAGAACACTGCCGAGCGATTCCAGCACAGCCGGGGAAACAAAATTTTCCGACGGAATCAATTCAATGACATTTCGCTGTCTTTCCAATTCCAGAATAATGGCATCAGCGATTTTAGGATCTTGGTTTTTGAGAATGTTTAGCATAGGTTACGAATTTACGAATGGTTACGAATTTACCACCGCAGCGTGCGGGGTTCCGCTCGCAGCGGGACGAATATTACGAATGTTACGAATTCACCACCGCAGCGTGCGGGGTCCCGTCTCACAGCGGGACGAATCATCGCGAATTCTCCACCGCAGCGTGCGGGGTCCCGTCTCACAGCGGGACGAATTATAATTACGCAATTAGGAATTTATAATTTGTTACATGCTACATGTTATGTGCCACATGATTAGTGCTCCTTGCGGTGGGTTGCTACGAATTTACCACCGCAGCGTGCGGGGCAGGCGAATTATAATTACGCAATTAAGGATTTCGCATTTTTCACCGGATTAGGCGGGTGCAACCCGCCTCTACAAAAATTGTTACACACTACCTGTGCTATATGAATGGTGTTCCTTGCTCCCTGCCAAGTGCTCCTTGCTCCTTGCCACCTCACTCAACCGTCACCGCCACTTCATTACTGTAAACTCCGCAAGCTGAACCCTCGTTTTGGCAAATTCTGAAATAATATGTTTTTCCGCTTTGCAAATTTCCCCAGGTGTCAGCCGAATCATTGGCTGATGTTAATAAATGATGGGAATTGCCGGGAAAGATGACATTGCTGTTTTCGCTGTAGATTGATTTGAAACCTTTTGTTGCGTTCAGATTATTTGTTTTCCATCGGAGATTGACTTGCCCCGGTGAAGTGGAATCGCCGCTGAGTTCGATCGTTCCGCTTGTTTGTTCTTCGCCGGCTGATTGCGCATCGATTGTTATTTCAAAGTTTCCGCTGTACGCCAGACATTGTTCATCTTCTGAAAAAGCGCAAATGCGGAAATAATATTTTCCATCTTTTAAATTATCCCAAGTATCTTGAAAATTATCTTTGTTGACAGTGTGAAAATACGCGCCCGGAAAAATCGGATTTGCATCGGCTGACATCAATGTTTTGAAGTTCTGAATGTTTGACGAGTCTTCCATTTTCCAAGTTAATTTCACTCCATTGTTTACCCGTTCTCCTGAAAGCGCAATTCGGGCTTCCGCGGTTTTTGAAGTGATGACAAATGTTTTTTGGTTTTTGTTTTTTCCTTTTGTGACAGTTATTTTAATTTTGTTTTCTCCCTCAGCCAGATTTATTTCCGTTTCAAATGCTCCGTTTTTATTGTCAATTTCCTTGCCGTCGCGAAAAATTTCCGCTTCCGGATCGGTTGTTCCTTTGATTGTTATTTTGCTTTTGTCGGTTTCAAATTCCGATTCCGCCGGTTCGGTAATGCTGATGGGAACCGCTTTTTCGAAAATTCCCACCAGAAAATTATTTTCTTTGTCTTTTTCCAGATTCCATGAATACCAATCGTTCGCCAGCAAATCGTCAGTGGAAATGTCATCGGTTTTTATCATTTCTTCCAGCTGAGATGTCGGCGAAATTTTCGCGCCCGTGCCCGCTTCAATTGTTCGAATATTTAAAATGTTTTCATTTTCAATTATTTTTACTTTCACGCGATTTTCCGTGACCGCCAGATCAATATTGTTTCCCGCTGAAGTTGTGTTGAACGCGGTTCCGATCGCGGAAATCTCAATTTTCCCTTTTGTGACTTTGTAAGTCGCCGTTGATTTGTCGCTCACTCGGTGAAAAGCTGTTCCGCTTTTTTGTTCCATTGCGATATTGGCCATGCCGAGTTCGTCGAATTTCATTTCCGTATTTTCCGACAAGCGAACAATGCTTTTGTCCGGCAATTCAATGGTCGCTTTCGTTTTTTCCCCGGTTTTGACCGAAGCCGCCGCATCGATCTGATCGTCCAGAGTTGCGTCTCGCCATTCCTGTCCGTCCTGCATCAGCTGAATTTCTCCGTCAATGTAAGTGATTTTCGCGGTTTTGACCGGAACGGTTTCCTGATCAGTGAATTTTTGCGTTGTCAATGTCGGCTCTTCCGCCCGCTGGATGGACCAATATATGAATCCGAATCCGGCGAGGAATAATACAATCAGCAGATAAAACCCTTTTGTTTTGTGAAACGGTTTTTTGTAATAGTTTTTTGAACTCTTTGAATATGAATGATATCTTCCAACCATATTATATAATGTAAATCAAAATAGCTGTGAATTATCTTTCAGCTATTTCTAATTTTATAGTATATGAAGAATTTTGCCAATGTTTACAACTTTTTTGTCATGTAGGTTCCTTCTTGTCCATATCCGAGTTTTTTGTAATATCCGCGGACGCCGACTCCTGAGATAACCGCCATTTTTTCAAATCCGGCGGCGCGCGCCAGCTCTTCCGCTTTTTCCGTCAGTTTCGTGCCAAATCCCGAATGTTGAATTCCGGTTTGTTTTCCCGCAAGCGGAACCAATTTTCCGTAAGTGTGAATTTCTCGAATCATGGCGCAGCCGTTTATTTCCGGAATGAAATTTTGTTCATTTTTTTCCGGCAATCGCAATCGCAAAAAAGCGTAAAGCTTTCGTTTGTCCGGCGAAGCGTATTGCAGGAAATATTCGGTTGCCGAGTTCGCTTTGAATTTTTCAATGAATAATTTCGCTTGTTTCAAATCTTTGATATCTTCTCTGGCTTCTCGACAGCGGATGCATTGGCACGGCGTTTTCATTTCAATCAATTTTTTTTGCAATGATTCTCGCAGGTTTGTGATTTTGTTTCCGGCTGAAATGCTTTCCTGCGGAATGTCGCGAATCAATCGGATTATTCTAACGCGATCCGGTGTTGCGAGTTTCATTTTTAGCAATAAATTGAAAAGTTGTTTTTCCGAATACGGTTTGTATTTTCCCGATTTCCAAGATTTGTAAATCGCTGTTCCTTTTGTCACCACGGTCGGATATATTTTTATGAAATCCGGCTGGAAATTTTCATCGCTGAACATTTGCTTGAACAATTTCAAATCCTTGGCCGGCGTTGAACCGGGAAGTCCGGGCATGATGTGATAACAAATTTTAAATCCCGCCTGCCGGAAAAGTTTTGTCGCGGAAATTATTTCTTTTACGCCGTGTCCGCGTTTATTCAATTCCAAAATTTTGTCATCAATCGCTTGCACGCCGAGCTCGACTTTTGTCGCTCCTAGTTTTCGCCAATATTGAATTTCTTTTTCATCGCAAAAATCCGGCCGGGTTTCCAGCGTCAGCGCGACGATTCTGTGTTTCGCTTTTTCATTCAGTTCATGCGCGCAGGAAATGTTTTTGGAAGTTTTCCCATTGCAAGCGTCAAAACATCGTTTGATAAACCATGATTGATATTGTCGAGGAAAATAAGACCAAGTTCCGCCCATGACAATCAATTCTATTTTGTCGGTCGCGTGTCCGTTCGCTTCGAGCGCTTTGATTCTCGCGGAAACTTGCTTGAACGGATCAAACTTCAACATGATGGCGCGCATGACAGCCGGTTCATTGGAAAGATAGCTTTTCGGCATTTGTTTTTCAGTCGGACAAAAAGCGCATTTTCCAGGGCAGGGGAATGGCTTGGTGAGAACCGCGACCGGCGCGACTCCGGACATTGTGCGGATTTTTCTTTTTTGCAGCATTTTTTCCATTTCAATATTCGGCGCGATTTGTTTAAGTTTAATCATTTTTCGATACAAACCCAAAAGTTCGGCATTGGTCGGCATGCCGGATTTTTGCGCATTGCAAAAAGCGCGCTTTTTCTTGTTCAGCTGATCAGCGGTTTTTATTTTCAAATCAATCAACTGTGCGATAAGTTGTTCGCAATTTTCCGTATTCATAAGTAAATTTAGCTGTCTTTGAATTATAACCGAATGCGCGGCGAAAAACAAGGCGGTAAAAGAACGCTTGACAATCCGATTATTTTCCGTTAAAAATAAGTTTCACCCGCGAGCAGAGCAACAGGCGTTGCGAGGAGGGTTGAAATGTCAGATGGACTTAAAATTTTTTCATCGTTGACTATTTGTAGAATAACCATTGCGGCAAATCCGTCATTTGTCGCCTATGGCCAATATCTCACAACAATACCGTATATCGGTCATGAATTTACTGAGTTTTTTTGCGGGAGGCAGTTTGTTGGTAAATCAATCTGTCCGATGGAATGTTTTCTTCAGGTAATTGATGAGTACTCCCAAAAAGTAGTAACTCCATATGAGGGGCATTATGAGCTATCCGTGATTCGCGACATCGTTCTCAATGATAGTAAAACTTCAGTCCGGATTTTGTTGAATAGATTGCCGACTGACAATCAGAAAGTTTTTTGCATTTTGGACGATCTTGTAGCGCAGGCGACTGAGATGGCTGATGATCCGACAATCGCTCTTGCGAATGTGCGAGAAATTCATAGTTGGATCTCGAGAAATCGAGATCAAAAGAAGTAAACCCACTATCAAATAAGCTCCGACGCAATGCGTCCGGAGCTTTTTCGTCCGACTCAGTGATATCGCGCAAAGTCGCATTTAATTTAGAATACCACGAAACCTTGATATTTTCATTATAATTTGGTAATTTAACGCAAGTGTTCGCACATTACAATCCAGCCTCCTCGAGAGGCACTGTAAATGCTGAAGCGCTGCTCCGGCGCCAAGCACTGTGACCGGCGGATGAATGTTCGCCAAAGAAAACCGTGAGAAGGAGATCGCAGACATGGAAAACCTCTATTATAAAAGCAGCGGCGGCAGAGCGCAAACTTGCAAAGTCGTAGTTTCCGGCAATGGACATGTTGTTGCCAAGAATTACGATCCGAAGACTTTGCGCGAAGGCGATATCGGAATCACGATGCGCCTCGATGGCAGCGAAAATTTGGAGCAGATGAGCGCGGCTCAAAAAGAAATCTCTCTCACCGCCTCGCATGCAATGGCTCGAGATGTTTTCGCATCTTTGGGCGAAGCTCCTGATGACACGATTTTCAAGCCCGGCACTTGCTGGGAGTTTTGCAGTGACAATAGTTCTGCTGAATACGGTTCGGTTATTCGCGCGACAAAAGAAGGAATTCAATTCCTGATTTGGGATTTCGAACGAGGAAGGTTCATCGAAGCATTTCGATCCTGGAAATACGACTATAACGAAATTCCCGACTGTGTCGGACAGATTGAATTTGTTAAATTTCTTTTGCCATTTGCAGAACGAGATGAAGGGTTTGAAAAACTAATCGATTTTTTGCCGCCATCTGAGGATGAATATCTTATTGATTGGGCCAGTAAATTGGAATCTTCGAATTATAGTTGCTATTCAACGAGCTGGAGGCTGGTTCTTTCTCATGTGAAGGACAGCGCTCTCATCGAAAGGCTTGCATTTGATTCGGAACGTTTTGATTGGATTGCGCGAACCAGATTGATCACTCGGGTGGCTGATGAAGATAAAATCTATGCGTATCTTCGCAGTCTAGTGGATGCAAAACCGGAAAATGTTTTTACTTTGCTAAAGATAAGCTCTGAAAATCTCACGAATGAAGATTACATCGAAGAATTTGTAGCCAAGGATTTGCCGTTGTTGCAGGATGATTCGCTAGAAATGAAAGCAAATTTCCACTTTGGTGATTGGTCAGATTTATGCAGTTATTTGGTATCAAAGATTCATTCGCAGGAAAAGTTGAAAAAACTTTTTTCGATCAATGAACTTAACATTCATCTGAAAGAAGCTATTTTGAAAAAGATCAATGATTTGGAGCTTTCCTGGAGCATGGTTTTTCTGGGGGATTCAGAAATGGCCGTGATTGCATTGCGGCACGTGCGTGAGCTGGATAATAATAATCCCGATATATTCTCACGCCGGATCGTGAGGGCGGTGCTGGACAAAAAAATGTTGATGAAAAACAGAAAATTTCTTGTCAGCTGGCTATTGATGACAGAAGCATCTGCGCTTCTGAAATTGCCCAAGAAATTCAAACTGCCGGCAACTATTTATAAGAAGCTGTCTGCATCGGGCATCATAGAAGACTGATTTTAGGAAGTTGAAATTTCGCGCGTTGCCAAGCAACGCGCTTTTTTTATTATTAAATTTAGATAATTAGACATGACAAAAATCAAATGAAATAAAAGAGACGCGTTTATACGCGGCTCTTTTGTTTTTCCAAATTTTTAATCAGCAATTATTTGCATATCATCCAAGACTTGATCCAGAATTTTCACTGACGCGTCAATGTCCGATTCATTGGGAATAATCATTTTTAGGTGAATGAATTTTCTCGTATTCACCATTATATCCACAATATATTCCGCTCCTTTGTCAAAATTGATGTCATCAACTTTTGTATTGATTTGATAATTAAAAATTTGTTTTTGCGCCGGCTTCACGCCGACTATCAAACTTTGATTTTTCAGTTTTTCCGTATCTTTCTTGCTGGCAATATTCAGATCTCCCAGAGTGGAATCTTTTGACGGCTGAAGAACGAAAATTTCCAGAATCGCGGAAGCGTCCGGAGCGGTCAGTGTCGAGTCATCAATTATTGAAAAACCGCGATATGTTTTATTTTTATATTCTCCGGTTTTTTTCGTCCAGTTGTTCGGATATTTCACAGAATAATGTTCAGCCGCTGTCATTGATTCTTTGATATAATTCGTGGAAATTTTTGCGAGATTGGCATTTGTAATGCCCACTCCCAGTTTTCTCATGACACTGAATGCGTCAGACGCTCGGCCGAGAAAATATCGTTTGCTGTCGCCCGGATTCACATACCAGGCTTCGCCGTGCTTTTGCACTTGGAGCAGAATTTTCCCGGACAATCTGGCTGTCAGCGCGTTATTCCTCGGCAAATCTCCGGCGCCCAGCGGATTGCTCCATTTTTCTATTTCCGCTTTGTCGGAAAAATCATCATTATCAGAATCGGCATTGTCGATTTTCGTTCCCAGTGAAATTTCTTCAATGTCCGACAAACCGTCCTGATCGGAATCATAAGAATCGCTTGCCAGAACTCCGACCGGAATCAGCGCCAGATCAGCATTGGTAATTCCCAGCCCGAGCGTCCTCATAATATTGTAAGCGTCATCCGGCTTTCCCAGATAATACCGTTCATCATTGTCCGGATTGATATACCATGCTTCTCCATGGCTTTCCACTTGCAGATAAATTCTGCCCGAATGAATGCTCCGCGCGCTTGCCAAACTCGGCAAAAATGCGATAATAAGAGCGATTGATGCGATTGACAGTTTTTTGTTCATAGGTTTTTTAAAAGCAAGTTAAGTTTATCCCGCTTAATTATATAACAAATGCCGCAATCTTCCAAAAATCCAATAACAATGAACAAACAAAGCTACGACAAAATCGCGGCGGAATTTTCCGGCACGCGCGGTTTGGTTTGGCAAGACATTGAATATTTGTTTCGGTTTGTAAATGAAAATGACAAAATTTTGGACGCGGGCTGCGGCAACGGACGTTTGCTTGGGAATAAAAAATTGAAAATAAAAAAAGAAAATTATTTCGGCATTGATTTCAGTGAAAATTTAATTGCAGAGGCGCAAAGAAAATTCCCCGGCTACAAATTCGCAATGGTTGATATATTGAATCTTTCCGATAAAGTGAATGAACGATTTGATGTTGTTTTTATGATTTCATCGCTCAATCATTTTCCGAAAGAAAAACACTCGGCTGTAATTAAAAGCGTAAAAAAAGTTTTAGCTCCGGGTGGAAAAATATTTCTGGTCAATTGGAATTTGTGGAATATTTTGCGAAAAAAATCAGTCTGGCGAAAATCCGGAAAAATCAAATTGCCGGATTTTAAAAAATTCAAAGATGTGATGACAATGTGGCAGAGCGGGCAAAAGCAAGTTCCATTATATTATTACGCTTTTACAAAGGGAGAAATCAGCCGGCTCCTGCGCGCGAACGGTTTTCGGATCGTGGAAAATTTTTACAGCAAAAAAGGAGAGAAAACCAATCTTTTTTTCGCTGACAATATTGTGACAAGAGCAGTTCTTGTTGACAAAAAATAAAAAAGTGTTAGTATTTACTTTTGGGAGAGATTGACTCAACTTTGCAATACAAGGAGTGAAAAGTGAGCGCAAAAATCACGATTGCGGGCGGTGAAACGTTTTTTCTGCTGATCGATGGCGTTTTCGCCGAGCTCTTGCGCTTGGCAGCGAATAATCCGCGGATTTTGCTGACGCTGGTTGATTGCGCCACCGTCGGATTGCCTGTCCCAAAGAGCGAAGTTTCATTTCTGCTGGATGAAAAAAACAATTACCATTTGCTTGACAGCAACGGCCGAATTGCGACCGCGATCCAGCCGATTATTGTTTCGTCAGTCCGAATTGAATCTGGAAAAATTTGGCTGACTCATCCGGTGACAAAAGTAAAAACAGAAGGCCGTTGCCTGACCGGGCTGTGAAAAGTTCCCTCCGATTCAACAATCGGGGGTTTTAATTTGAAAAATAACATGAATTTAGGTAAAATGGAAATATGAATTTGGATAATATCAAAAAAGTCTATTTCTCGGGAATCGGCGGTATTGGCGTTTCCGCTCTGGCGCGATTTTTTCGCAGTAAAAAAATCGAAGTTTTTGGTTCTGATTTGGCTCATTCGGAGATTACATCAGCGCTGGAAAATACGGGCATGAAAATTTTTTATTCGCAGGTCCCGGAAAATATTGATGATTCGATCGATCTTGTTGTTTTTTCGTCCGCTGTTCCGGCTGACAATCCGGAATTGGTTCGAGCCAGAGAATTGAACATTCCTCAAAAAAGTTATTTTGAAATTCTCGGCGATATCAGCCGCGATTTTGAAACAATTACGATTTCCGGAACAAACGGAAAATCAACCACCACCGCCATGATCGCGTCCATCCTGATTGACGCGGAAAAAGATCCGACCGTGATTGTCGGTTCGACTTTTTCCCGATTGGACAACAATTTTCGCGCGGGCGATTCCAATCTTTTTGTCGTGGAAGGATGTGAATATCGCGGACACATGCTCCTGCTTCATCCGAAGACGATTATTCTGACAAATATCGAGGAAGATCATTTGGATTTTTACAAAGACATCAATCATATTGTTCAGACATTTCAGCAATATATAAATTCTTTGAAAGACGCTGACAATTTGTTGGTTTACAACAATGATGATGTGAATATCAGAAAATTAACTTTGCCTGATTGCAAAAAAATCAGTTTCGGACTGATCAACGGCGCTGATGTGTGGGCGAATAATATTCGAAAAATTCATTGCAAGCAGATTTTCAATGTTTATTATGAAGAGCAGGATCTCGGAGAATTCGAACTTTCGGTTCCGGGAAATTTCAATATTTACAACGCGCTTTCCGCCATCGCCTGCTCGCTCGGCATGAATATTCCGATCGGACGGATCAAAGACAGCTTGCGCGAGTACACAGGAATCTGGCGCAGATTTGAAATAGTGAAAAATGATGAAATCGCGATTATTTCCGATTACGCGCATCATCCGACAGCTGTTCAGGCGACGATCGAAGCGGCCAAGGAATTTTTTCCGGGCAGAAGGTTGGTGGTGATTTTCCAGCCGCATCAGCACGATCGCACGAAAAAACTTTTTGATGATTTTATTGAAAATTTTTCATTGCCGGATGTTGTGATCATGCCGGAAATTTTCGAAGTGCGCGGCCGTGAAGAATTGAACACTGATATTTCATCAAAAGATTTGGTCGAAGCGATAAAAAAAGCCAATCCGGAAAAGCAGATTTTCTACGCGAAAGATTTGTCCGCGGCGGTGGAAAAAGCGAACAGTCTGATAATTGAAAAAGATGTTGTCTTGGTAATGGGCGCGGGCGATGTTTACAAAATTTGTCCTGATATAAATTTGAAAAAATAATATGACCGAGGAGGAATTGAAATTCATCAGAAAAAAATCCCGATTGCAAAGTCAAAAAAAACGGCGCTGGAGCAAAACCAGCGGTTCTCTCGCCGGCCAAGCGAGAAAGACTGACATTGCAAAGGGATTTGCCCGGAGAAAAACGAAAAAAATCAGCGTGAAAACCGCGGGCGCCGATTAAATTGATAAAAGTTATTTCAAAAAATTATGCTCGAAGAATCTCTTTCAAAAAACGGAATTCAGGTTTTGAAAAATGAACCGATGAAAAATCACACGACTTTTAAAATTGGCGGACCGGCCAAATTTTTTGTTGCAGTGAATAATAAACAGGATTTGTTCAAATGTCTGACCGCGGTTCGGGAAGAGAACATTCCGTATTTCATTCTCGGCTGGGGCAGTAATGTTTTGGTTTCAGACAAAGGATTGGATGGTTTGGTGATAAAATTGATTGACGGCGATCTGGAATTTTCCGGAAATTCGGTCAGCGCTTTTGCCGGGCACATCCTCGGAAATCTGGTGCGCTCAGCATTGAAAAAAAATCTCGGCGGATTGGAATTCGCCGCCAATATTCCAGGCACGATCGGAGGCGCTGTCCGCGGAAATGCCGGCGCCTACGGCCGGAGCGTTGGTGATTTTGTTCATGAAGTGGAAGTGTTGGAAGTTTCACCTTCAGCGATAAATCTGAAAAAACTTTCACGAGAAGATTGCGATTTTTCCTATCGCGAGAGCATTTTCAAAAAAAACAACAACTGGGTGGTGAGCGAAGTTATTTTAAAATTGGAGCCAGCCGGCGGAGAATCGCAAGCGCTCGCGGAAATTCAAAAAGAAGCGGAATCGCGCAACGCTCGCCAGCCGCTGAAATTTCCCAGCGCAGGTTCAACTTTTAAAAATGTCATTTACACCGCTGACTTGGAAAAATACAAAGATTGGGCGGTAAAAGGAAAAATTCCGGCAGCGAAATTTATCGAAGAAGCGGGATTGAAGGGAATGAAAATCGGCGGCGCAATGGTTTCCGATGTTCACGCGAATTTCATTGTCAATAGCGACAATGCCTCGGCTGATGACATCGTTCAGCTGATCAGCTTGGTAAAAACAAAAGTGCGCGACGAATTCAATGTTCAACTGCAAGAAGAAATACAATATTTGGGATTCTAAAAAAAAATAAAACACCTGCGGCGCTCTCAATCTAAATTTCAAATCTAAATTGAGTTTGTTCCGTCGGTTTCAACCGTATGAAAGTCAACATCAAGGCAACGAATATGGAATTGGACGCGCGCATTCGCGGACATGTGGAAAACAAGCTCGGCGGTCTGGATAAATATTTCAATAACATTCAGCAAGTGGATGTGGAGGTCGGACTGATTACAAAGGGTCAGCAAAAAGGCAGAATATTTTTTTGCGAAGTCAATGTGAGCGTTCCGAAAAAGTTGTTGCGTTTTCGCCGGGAATTCAATGATTTGATTACAGCGATCAATGAATCGAAAAAAGGAATTCAGCAAGTGCTGAAAGATTACAAGGAAATGTTAAAAGAAAATAATTAAATACAAATAAAAATTTATGTACTACCGCGGAATTTTGCGCGCGATCGGGAATTTTAAAATTAACATTGTAATTAAAATTCTGATTGTTTCCGATTTCCTGGTCTGGTCTTCTTACAATTTGTTGGCTCCGGTTTTTGCCATTTTCATTACTGACAAGATTCAGGATGCGGGCATTGAAACCGTGGGAATTGCCGCGGCTTTGTATTTCTTTTCAAAGTCAGTCGCTGAAATTCCGGTTGGTATTTATATTGACAAGAAAAAAGGAGAAAAAGACGATTTGTACACCGCGATCATAGGCACTATTTTTTGCGCCGTCGGTTATTTTTTGTATATTTTTGTTTCGCAAATCTGGCAATTGTACGCTCTGCAAATTTTCATCGGCATCACGAACGCGCTCGCTTTTCCCGGCTGGTATTCCATTTTCACCCGACATGTTGACGAGAACAAATCAGGTTTTGAATGGAGTCTTTACGATGTTCTCATGGGTCTGGGAATAGCCGGCTCAGCCGCGCTCGGCGGCTTTCTCGCGGAAAAATTCGGCTTCAATCTGCTGTTTGAATTGGTGGCGATCTTCACTTTTATCGGAGCGATTTTGCTGTTTTTGATTCGGAAGAAAGTTTATCGGAGTTAGAGTGATTTTTTTTTCGCGGAGTTTGGCTGTTGAAGGACAGGGCAAAGAAAGAGAAATTAAGTTTTTGGAAATAATGGGGAGTATGACAAAAAAACAATCAACAGATAAAGTGATTGCAATTTTCGAAGGAAATCAAATCCGCCGTCTTTGGGATGAGAAAAAGGAATCTTGGTATTTCGCAGTGGTTGATGTTATCGCCGCTCTTACAAACAGCGATAATCCGCCGGTTTACTGGCGAGTGCTGAAAAAACGTCTTATTGATGAAGGTTCCAATGAAACCGTTACAAAATGTAACGCTTTGAAAATGTTAGCCATGGACGGAAAAATGCGTTTTACGGATGCGGCTGACACGGAAACTATGCTCCGCCTTATTCAATCCATTCCGTCGCCAAACGCCGAACCTTTCAAGTTATGGCTGGCTCGCGTGGGTTATGAACGGTTGGAAGAAACCGCCGATCCTGAGCTGTCGATAGATCGCGCTCTCAAAACCTATTTGCGAAAAGGATATAGTCAAGGATGGATAAATCAGCGGTTGAAAACCAATGAGATTCGGAAGAAGGTTTATAGGAGTTAGGGAAATTTCTTTTTACGGTTAACGTCAGAAGATTTTCCATAATGAATAAATTTTATTTGGTTGGAAAATTGAATTACAATATCATTATGAAAAAATAGTATAATATAAGTATGAAATTTATAGATTTATTTGCAGGTATAGGCGGCTTTCATCTGGGACTTCACTGTGCGGGCGGAGAGTGTGTTTTTGTTTCTGAATGGGATGGCAAAGCAAGAATAACATACGAAGAAAATTTTAAAACATTTTCACCGGATATTTTTAAATCAGGAATGTTTTCAAATGAAGTTAACTTGTTCGAAGGAGATATAACAAAAGTCAATGAAAAGGATATTCCCGGTTTTGATATTCTTTGCGCTGGATTTCCATGCCAGCCTTTTTCAATCGCCGGATACCGAAAGGGATTTTCCGATGACGGGAGAGGCAATTTATTTTTTGAAATTGTAAGAATATTGAAATACAAAAAACCGGCGGTTTTTTTGCTGGAAAATGTAAAAAATCTTAAGACGCATGATAATGGGCGGACAATAGAAATAATATACAGTGAATTGCAATCACTCGGATATCATGTTGCCGATAGAGTATTGAATACAATGGAATACGGCAATATTCCGCAAAATAGGGAGCGGATTTATATTGTCGGATTTTTGGATCAGGGCTTATTTAACAATTTTTCTTTTCCCGATAAAATTCCGCTTACAAAAAGAATTTGCGACTGCTTGGAAAAAAATGTCGATGAAAAATATTACTACAACGGAAAATCTCTTTTTTCGAAATTAAAAAAGGAGGTGATTAAACAAAATACCATATATCAATGGCGCAGGCAATATGTCAGGGAAAACAAAAATAAAGTTTGTCCCACCTTGAC
>JAHIRY010000012.1 GCA_018818405.1 Patescibacteria group bacterium
ATTGCTCCGCGCTTTTCACATCCAGCCTCGTTTCAATTTCAGCCAGAAGATTTCGCTGATCTTCTATTCTTTTCATCAGCTCTTCATCAGAATGAACGGCGTGGCGCGCCTTGGTTCGGTAATAGTCGATCACTTTGTTTCTCGCAATTTTGTAGAGCAATGCATTTAAATTTTTTATCTTTTTTCCCGTGTTGTTTATGTACTCCCATGTCTTCAGAAAAACTTCCGATGTCAAATCTTCGGCTTCTTCGGTTGTCGCTACTTTGAACAGAATAAACCGGAAAATCCGATCAACATAATAATCATAAAGCTGTCCGTACGCGTTGGCGTCTTTGTTCTGGCGGACTTTGAATATTAGGTATTTTTCTTTCAGTGATGTACGTTTCATCTATTATGACGAATGAAGTTATTATTTGTTACAAAAAGGCTTTTTTCTCTCAAAAAACCTTAATCTTGCATTGCATTATTATAAACCAAAAAATTGATTTTGTAAATGCCAAAGCCCATTTCTGCCCTAAAATAGCAATAAAGTCAAACCCTGACTGCTTGACAAAAATTCTTCGTTGATTTTATAATGGAATAAAGCTGTTTGTATACACCAGTGTAGACAAACGCAGTTAATTATTATTGATATGGAAAAACCCAAATTTCCCATCAGAGTGTCAGTTTCAGAGGCGGCAAAGCTCTTTGGCGTTGACGCGCACACTATCAGAAGAGCGATAAAGCGGGAAGAATTGAAATATATTGTGGTGCAAAGCAGGTATAAAATAAATTTTGAAAGCCTGATCGAATGGTCGCAAAACAGAATTACCGTCAAAAACAAAACCGAACAGCGCGGAATCGGACAATTTGTGGACAAATGGAAAATCAAAACAACGCAAAGCGAAAAATTGATTGATGATGAAAATTCCGAATCAGCGGGAAAAAACAAATCTTCATAACAAAGAGACTCGCGCGATATTCAGCCGGTCTCTTTTTTATTTCAGTTAAAATGTTTTTCAACTTTGCGCCGGCGCATTTTTTTGCACCGCGCGATTCAACGCTTTTTCGCCGACTGCGTCGCGATAAATCTTTTCCACTGATTTCACAATTCCTTTCCAATCATAAAATCTCCTGACATGCAATTGAGCGGCTCTGCCCGCTCGTTGCGACAAAACAGGACGGCGGAGAATTATTTCCATTTTTTCTTTCAAATCTTTAACTTTTTTATTTTCAAAGGAAAAACCATAACCGCCGGAAAGGACTTCCATATTTTCCGGAATGTCAGAGGCGAGCACGGGCAAGCCGAAACTCATGGCTTCGAGCACGACAATCGGCAAACCTTCGCTCTCGGACGGATGAACAAACAGATAAGCATTGGAAAATAATTCGCGCCACAGCCGGCTGCCGCCGGAAACATTGCCCGTAAAAATAATATTGGGATTATGTTTTGCTTTTTCTTTTAATTCTTTTACATATTTGTCGCTGAAAGCTCCGGCGCCGGCGATAACCAATTTTTTGTCGGTTTTAATTTGATTGAATGCATCAATTAAATATTGCGCGCCTTTGTGGCGAACCAAACGGGAAAGAAACAAAAAATATTTTCCTTTTTGCAAACCGAATTTCGTTTTTATCTCGTCAGCGGCCGCGCGCGACGGAATTTCAACTCCATTGGGAATGTAAACGACATCAGCGTTGTATTCTTTTTTGCAATACATCTGAAGAACTTTTGAAACCGCAATCGTTTCGTGAGCGAATTTCACGGCCGCCCATTCTCCCAAATACAAAGCCAAGCGGGCGAACCAGCCCCACTTCTGATGTTTGCGGTCAATGCTGTGAAAAGTGATAATCACCTTTGTTCTCGGACGAAACAAACGAGGAATCCAGGCCAGCAGAGCCGGACCGACGCCATGATAATGAACAATGTCATAGTCGCGCCTCAGCACATCCAGACTGGCGAGAAGAGTATGGGAAATGGCATCCAAATGTTTCGTATGAATAGAAGGCAGGCTGATCAGATTGACGCCATTGAATTTTTTGCGGGACGGCGAGGTGTACCAAGGCCGGGTGTAAACAAAAACATCGCGGCCTCTTTCCGCCAAGCCGACAGCCAAACGTTCGACATGTTTTTCAATGCCGCCGAATTTCATTGGAATTCCTTTTTGCCCGATAAAGGCTATTTGCATAAAATAATTTTATATTTTTGCGGAACGATGATATTGCGAACGAAAGCGCGGATGTTTATCCGCAGGCGCGGAGAAGGCGGAGACGGATGAAATGCGTCTTTACACCGCGATCCGTTGTCACGCGTGCGTCGCAAAACGGAAGGCGGAGACGGATGAAATGCGTCTTTACACATGACGGAGATGTGCGCGGTTGCCGTCATGCGCGGATGTTCCGTTGGAAAAACGGAATGCGAATTTCTATCCGCAGGTGCGGAGATGTGGAGACGGATTGCGGATGTAGAGACGCATTGCAATGCGTCTCTACATCCGCAATCCGTCTCCACGCATGCGTCGCCGGACGCCGCGGTCGGCGCGCCGCCGTTCATTTGTAGGGGTTCAACATGTTGAACCCCTACAAATGGGTGACGAACGGGATGCGCGCCGCCGATTAAATCAAAATCTTTTCGCGAAAACTTTTTTTGAAACAAACATCAAACCGATCAACAAAAGCAAATTCACTATTCCCAGAGAGATCACCACAACCAGCGATCTGGTGGAATAAAATCCGCTTGCGTTTATTTCTTTTCCTTCACTTACCTTTCCATCATATTCCACTACTCCTTTTATGATATATTCGCCGGATTTTCTTGGCATTAACGAAACATCGTAAACAGCGGTCTGCGTCGGCTGAGTTTTCACCGGCTCGCTCTGAAATTTTCCAACCAATCGGTTGTTCTTGTCATAAATATCCAATAACAATTTCGAATCGAGCGATTCGTGTCCGGTATTTTTAAATTCCGCTGTCAAAGAAACCGGCTTGTCGATTTCCATTAAATTATTTTTCAATTCCATTCCGGTCAAAATTCCTTGGCGAAGAGAGCCGACTTCAAATATTTCCAAAATCATTTTTTCTTTTCTCAATTTTTTTTCATCTTGATAAACAGTCACTTCCGCGCGATATGACTTTGGTTCCAGATTAATATTTTCCGCCGTATGCATCATTATTTCCGTTTTCATGAATGCCGGAACCGACTCGTCAAATTGTGTAATATCATGCGACTCCAAAATATTTTCCGCATCGGCGATTGACATTATATCAATATGAACTCTCGTCGGCGCGACCGCGGTATTGCCCAAATTTCTGATTCGAAGGGACAAACTCAGAGGTTCTCCTTTTTCAATGCGCAACAAATTCATTGATTCCACTCGGTAATCGGTAATATTGGTATTTGTCACCTTTAAATTGTATTTTGCGATCGCTCCCAAGACAGCTTGCGCTGAACCCGGATTTGCCGGATCTCCGGTATTGGCCACGAATTTTATTGTGCCTCGATAATTTCCCATCTCAGCGTCAACCGGAACATTCACCTTGATCGTCACGGGAAAACTGATCGCTCCGGCGGGCATGACAAAATGATCCGCGCGATCCGAAGTGATCCAATCTCTGACAAGACCGTCGTCAACTGTCATGGAAATAAAAAGACTTTGCTCCGCGTCGCTGCGATTCAAATACAAAACTTTTTCAAAAGAAGATTCCGGCAAAAGATTATAATTGTTTACATCGGACGGAGACACGCCAAAACCGGCATGAACACTGCAGGCCAGTGAACAACCGAATATTATGCAACCGATAATCAAAAATTTTTTAAATTTCATTTTTTTATTGAATTCTTATTTTAAACTTTTTAATCATCTGCCAACGCATTGAAAACAACCTCTCCGCTGCATGAGCCGCTGACGCCCGTCGCCAGCATTTGCAATTCCCAAAAAGTGTCAGCCTCGACTGTCGGTGTTGAATCCGACGGCTGAGGCAATTCCATTGTCAGAGTTGCCAATGTGTCGGTGAGCGTCAATCCGGAAACATCATATTCAAAATCAAATGTGTTGTACTGCGCATTTCCCACCGGAATATCGGTGCCGGCCGGACAAATCATGTCAGTGCCAGAAAGCTGAATATCCAATGAACGATTGCCGGAATTTATTACACTCATAACGGCGGCTGTCGCGCTGATCTCTCCCAAGGGAATTGTGCCGTACGCTATTTCAAGAGGATCAGTATCCAAAGCGATATTGCTCGGCATTTCCGCATTGAAAATAGCCGGGCTGCCCGGTCCTCCGCCATCAGCCGGCGTTACTTCGCAGGACCAATCAGTTGCTTCGTATTGACCGGCGTCTGTCGGATCGACATAGAATTGAACATTGGCAACGCAATCATAACCGACAGTCAAATCGCCGACTCCGGATTCGCAGGGATCAAACGAAGGATTGTATGAACAGGAAATATTGCGATAACAATTTCTGCCATTGGCCGCGCAATTGGTGTAGCCGGCGATATTCGAACGAAACATCACTGCGGCCGCGCCGGTAATTTCCTCGCAACCGTCAGGATCGGTAAGCGTGGCGGTGCAAGTGATCGGCGTGGTTTGGCCTTCCTGCAAACTGGAAATGACAAAAGAGGACGGTTCTCCGGCATACGGCAAATTATTGTCAGCCGATACCGGATCGGCAAAAATCAATATCGCGATTGAAACAATTATGTAAATTATTTTTTTTGTTTTCATTTTCTCAAATAAATTCTAATCATCATCAGTGACGGCGAGAAAAGTATTTCCGCCGGTGCACAAACCGCTGATACCGGTTTCAGGCAACTTTATCTGCCAATATGTTTCCGCTTCAACCAACTGTTGCGAATCGGACGGCGGCGGCAAATCAAGAACAAGCGTTCCTCCCGTCATATACAAAATCGATCCTCCGATTTCATAATCGAAAAACTCGTCATCGCTGTATTTCTGATTTTCCACCGGAATGGTTCCTCCAGCCGGACATGTCATATTAACGCCTGACAATTCAACATCAATCGAGCGATTGCCCGTATTCTGAACGGAAATATTTACCGGCGCATTATTTATCTGTCCCAAATAGACAATGCCATAAGCGATTTCCGTGGGATCGGCAGCGAGCGCGTTGTTGCTCGGCATATCAGTGGTTACGGTTCCGACATCGCCCGGACCTTCGGCATCAGACGGCAAAATTTCGCAGGTCCAGTCAGTTCCTTCATGCGGTCCGGCATCGGTCGCGTCAACATAAAATTCCACATCAGTCGAACATTCCACAATAACCGTGAGATCACTGCCGCCCGGAGTGCATGGATCTATTACAGTGTCCAGATCGCAATCTTCAGAAGTAAGAATATAACAATTCTGGCTGTCCGGCGTACAGCTGGATCCGGCGCCAAGATCAGAGCGAAAAAAAGCGGCGGTCGCGCCTGTCACTTCGCTGCAACCATTGTCATCGGAAATTGTCGCGGAACAAATAACAGTGGTCGGCGCACCTTCATTTAAAGTGGGAATGCTAAAAGAATAAGGCTCTCCCGCAATCGGAAGCGCGTTTCCGGCAGTGGCTGAGGCTGTCACCAGATCGGCAATCGCTTTTTCCGGAAAAACAAGATTGTAAAGTCCGTAACCCAACGGAAGCAAACTCAAAGTCATGAATCCGATAATGAAAAATCCGAAAAATAATATTTTTCCATTGCTTTTGCATCCTTGATTCATAGAATCCGAAAGTCCGTTCAATAATTTTTACTTACAACAAAAATTTTTATATCAATTTCCTCGAAATAATTTTTACCATTACCAAAATCAGCGCGATTATAATAACCACCAATATTACAATAACAACATTTACCCTGAAATAGCCGGAGGGAATAAATATTTTGAAATTGTCGTACGATTTTATTATATCACTTGCGTTATAATTTGCCGAGACTTCAAAAATGTATTTATCCTCAGATAGTCCCTTTGGCAAAATAAAACTTTTCTCAAAAACTTCCGCACTGTTTTTTAAATCGCGTTCTTCTTTTTCATGAATCGCAATCGCGCCCGCTGAATCGCGAATAATGTAATCGAAAACAATTGTCTTTAATTCTTCATTTTCATTGTTAATCTTTGACAATTTTATTTCCACGGACATCTCATCGCTCGGCTTTACGCGCTGATATTTTTCAGGAATAATTCCGGCGAGCAGATATTCCGACTGATAACTAGAAGAACTTGCATTTAGCACCGACACGTTTGTCTCATGATTGATTCGATTGGAAAAATCTTTTTCATCAATTGTCATTATGCTGATCGAATATCTTCCGGCCGCGAGATCTTCCGGCAAATACCAATGCCACTTGCCGAGAGAATCGGATTTTATTTCTTCCGAATAAAGTCCGTTGTCAATATCAAAACGGACGAGCGCGCCGGGAACATTTGTCTTGCCGAGAATCAACGGCATTGTTTCCAGCGCTCCCGGCAAAACAGTGTAAGTATTTTTGATGGAAGGATCTTTTTTCGCCGGAGTTTCAATTGATTTTAAACCAAACGGCTGAGCGGAGGTTGCCAAAACATAATTGCCGGCGCCGGTATTAAAAGGAATATCAATTCCGTTGAAAAGCATTTTTGTTCCCGGAGAAAAATCAACGCGCGCGTTTCCGATTTTTTTCACCCGAAAAACAATTTCAGCGAAAATGGAATTCTTTTCCAGACCGCGATAAACCGCTCCGCCCCAGGAAATCGTTCCTTTTTCATTGTCATAAAAATTTCCGCCGGACATTACAGGGAAAGAACGGCTGAGCATAACTTTTTTCACTTCCAGCAATTCAGCCGGGAAATTCAAATTCGCGCGAACAGCATCAATGGTTTTTCCTCCGTTTTTCATCAAAACCTTGACGGAAAACTCTTGTCCGACAGCGAACTCGCCCTTGAGCGGAGAAACAATCAAATCAGCGCTCTCGGCCAGCGCCGGCGAAGCGGAAACAAAATTCATTCCGACCAATGTCAGAAATAATAATAGGAAAAATTTTAAATTATTTTTTAACATGATATTTTCGCGATAGTTAATTGTAATCGACTATGCCGTAAAAAAATGTCTCCCTTCGACAGGCTCAGTCTGACAATTTTTGTAGTCGCTTCGCCTAACTTCGGCAGGCTCAGTCTGACAATTTTTTGTAGTTGCTTCGACTAACTCAGAGTAACTAAGTAATTGAGTAATTAAGGGAACGACTAACTTAATCTCTGAATCTCTTTCCGAAAATCTCAACGAAACCGACTATGCCGTAAAAAATGTCTCCCTTCGGCAGGCTCAGTCTGACAATTTTTGTAGTCGCTTCGCCTAACTTCGACAGGCTCAGTCTGACAATTTTTGTAGTCGCTTCGCCTAACTTCGGCAGGCTCTGTCTGACAATTTTTTGTAGTTGCTTCGTTCAGTGTTTTAAGAAACTTTCGATAAATTCAACGAAAAATTCTGAGATTAAGAGACTAAGAGACTGAGAGATTGAGTAGCGCCTAAATCTCTGAATCTCTTAATCTCTTTCCGAAAATCTCAACAAAACCGACTATGCCGTAAAAAAATGTCACCCTTCGGCAGGCTCAGTCTGACAATTTTGTTGTCACTTGCCATTCCAAAAATGCATCAGTATGCTCAAATCATAATCATCCACCAATAAATCGCCATTGATGTCAGCTCGGATATTATCAAGGGGCGAAGTTGTTTCAGCCGGCTGTTTTTTCGCGGCGTTCACCAATGATGGAAAAACAAATCGATTGATTTCTTCCGGCGGCAAAACTTTTTTCAAATCCAATTTATAAACGCGGTCAGAAGTTTTTTGCGAATCCTGCCAAGTGAAAGTTTCTGAAAAGACTTTGTTTTTATAAAATATTTTCATTCTGATCTTTCGAATCCATTGCGCATTGACAGTCTCGACCCGCACTTCGATTTTTTTGTCGTCAGTGAAAATGACTTTTATTCCGGCATCATCAAAATCCCGATCGCGATCTTTGTCATCAAAAAGAATAAAATATGAATTGTCATTAATCCTATCAATAACCGCGTAATCGGAATTGACGCACTGCTCCACATCTTCGGTCGCAAACAAGCAAACATCGAATTGAATGTTATTTTCCCGATTCATTCCCGCGCGCCAATTGTCCAGCAAAATATTCAAATCATGATCATCCACAGTTCCGTCCGAATTGAGATCAGCTTTGTCCTTGGTAATAAGCGGAGAAACAAGCGCGATTCGTTCAAAAATAATTTTTGATTCAGCGCCGGTCGAACTCTTGAATTTAACATAAACAATTTTCCCGCCCGCGCCCGGAGAAAGCAACCATTTTTTTTGAGTTTCATATTTTTCCCAATCAGCATCGCGGAAATTCGAATCATTGGCAATCATTATCTGATCCGCATTTTCCGCTGACAGCATCAGCGAGACTTCCGGGGAATTGGTAAAAACCGCGCCATTATCAATTATTAAAGCCGGATTTTTCGGCGCGTCCGCGTTTTCAATATTCGCCCTTGCTATATTTGCCGCGAAATAATCATTGTTTTTATCGATCAAATGCACAAAATTAAAAAAAGAAAACAAAACAAAACCAATAACTGCGATCAGTAAAAAAATTTTTGGATTTTGTTTTGATTTTTTAAAATTCATTTTTGTTATTTTCAGCTTATAACTTTTTATAAATTCAACGAAACCGACTATGCCGTAAAAAATGTCACCCTTCGGCAGGCTCAGTCTGACAATTTTGTTGTTGCTTCGACTAACTTCGGCAGGCTCAGTCTGACAATTTTTTGTACTTCGGCAGGCTCAGTCTGACAATTTTTTGTACTTCGACAGGCTCAGTCTGACAATTTTGTTGTTGCTTCGCTTAACTTAGAGCAACTAGGTAATTAAGTAATTAAGGGAACGACTGACTTAATCTCTGAATCTCTTAATCTCTCACCGCGCCAAAGAATTCCGCGGCAATTGCAATTCCAGAGTCATCAAACCCGATTTGATATCAGCATGCGCCGGATGAACCAGCTCTGTGATTAAATTATCATATCCTTCTTTTTCCACAGTCAAATAATAATCGCGCGCGCCAACCGGAAGTCCGGAATATCTGCCCTTGCGATCAGTGATGCGCGCGGCGATCAATTGATTTGATTTTTTGTCGAACAAACGGACAATCGCGTTTTTCAAACATTTTCCGGAAACAGAATCTTTTACAATTCCCCAATTCTTCTGTTTTTCCCTGAGCGTTATTTTTCTGAAAAGAACAAACAGCGCGATTTGAATCAGAGCGATAATTCCGATCCACCAAACCGGATTTATCAGGTAGGACAAAATTGACAGAATCGGACCAAAAATCGTCAGCACATATTCGGTTTTGCTCAGCATGTTTATTCGGATAACCGATTTTGAAGGAGCGGAAACCATGTCCGGATCGATCGGAATCGGCATGATAATATCAATTCTTTTGTCGCTCACTTCAAATTCGGTTCCATAATAAATTTCTTTGTACTCGCCGTCAGCATCAACATATTCCAATAATAAACTCGGGAAATGATAATCTTTTTTATCAACAACAACAAAATATTTTCCGGCTGCCGCGCGAAAACCGTATCGGCCATTTTTGTCGGTAATGCAAGTTTTGATTAATTTTTTCTCCGTTGATTCATACAGCCGAACTCGCGCGAGATAAACCGGTTTTTTTGTAATGGAATCGTAAACAATTCCCCGACGGCGGTGTTTCCAGCCGAAGAAAATAAATAATTGACTCAATATGAACAGCAAATAAGTCAGCGCGCTGACGCCGGCAATGCCTGCCAGCCGAGCGGTCGCGACAGCAATGACTGAAGCGGCAAAAGCAATGACTGCCAGCGGAACGACTGCGGTTTCATTTACTTTTTCCACGGTCGGATTGTCCAAAGTCAAGGTTTTCACTTTTTGAATATTTTCCGCAAGCGCTCCAATAATTTCCTCTGCCGGAGGAATCAACGGAACTTCCGGCGGAACTTCAGGCAAAACGCCCGGCGGCAATTCCGGCGGCAGAACAGGAGGCAAAACAATTGCCGGCGTTGATTCGCTGTTGTCAGACTCGCTGTCGCAACCCGGATCAGCGGGAAAATCGATTTTTCCGTTGTTATCATTATCTATTCCATCGGAACACTCGGAACAAACCGGACACAGCGGACAAACAACGGGCAAAGGTTCTTCTGTCGGAGCGAGCGCTCGAATGGAAATTGTTTGTTCATCGAACAAAGCGGGATCGCCATTGTCCGTCACTCGTATTTTCGTAGTGTAATCGCCGGCCAGCGTCGGCTTCCAACTGAAAACCGCGGTATTATTATCTATCTGATCGAGTGAAGAACCGGGCAAAGCGCCAATCAAACTGAAAGTGAGTTTGTCATTCACATCCGCATCATGCGCGCGAACCGTAAAAGTTATTTCACTGTCAATGTAGCCGGATTTTTCCGAAACATGATCCAGCTGAGGCGCCGAGTTTGTCGGAACGGACATTGTCTGAAACCAGGAATCATAAGTTGTCATAATATTATTTTCCGTGTCTTTCGCGTCAACGGAAATATCAAATCGCTTGTCATAATCCATGTTTTGCGGAGTTAAGCTTATTCCGTAATTTTTCACTGATCCGGAAAAAGTGAATTTCGGCGCAATGTTCGAGGAATATTCCAGCCCGTTGACTTTGACTTTCACGCTATTGATGTCAACGCCGGTTTCATCGTCTTTCAAATTGAATGAAACATTCGCATTGACCTGAACATTGGCCGCGCCTCTTGCCGGAGAAAAATTCGCCACATAAGGAGGCTTTGTATTCGGCTGAATGGAATAATTTCCGCCATTGACTGAACTCAAAATATCATCGCTCGTTCCGTGCAAAGCCAGATTGCTGTCAGTGGTCGAGCCTAGAGTGAATTCAAAAGTGACAGGCGTGCCGGCAACATTTTGTTTCGCGCGGAAATTAACTGTCGCGAAAATTCCATTACTGCCGCGATAAGTGCTCATAAATGAAAATCCCGTCACTTTGATTGTTCCGTTCACAGGATCAACTATATTTCCCGGATAAGATTCATAAAGAGAGCCCGGCAAAACCTGAATTCCGGCTGCCGGCAGAGCGTCAACCACTTCCAAATAAACCGGATCATAATGCAGAATAACATCAGCCGCGTCAGTTTCCGCATTGTCCGTATTGACGAGAATATTTACATTGAATATTTGACCCGGAGAATAAATTCCGCTAGAAGGAGACAAACTGAAACTCGCATTGTCGCCGGCTCCGGAAATTCTCAAAAAGTCAGCGAACGCGGGCGCAACAAATTTCGCTTGGCTGTAAATCCGCTCAACTATTTTCGACAAACTTTTCAGCGGAGACATTATTCTCGCTTGGCTCGACCATTCATCATTATCATAATAATCCTGACAACTCGGATCATTCGGATAATCAATCAAGCCGTCGCTGTCATCGTCAATTCTATTCGAACACTCGGTTCGCTGTCCGCACGGAGGACAAGGCGGACATTCAAACGGAATTTCCACCACCGGCTCGAGCACGGAAACTTTGACTGCGGTTGAATCGGTTTTTTGCGGATCGCCATTGTCGCGAACATGAAAATCAATGTTTTCAATTTTTCCGAGATCATCCAACGATGTCTGCCATGAAAATAACGCGCGGCCATTGTCAGTCTGCGTCAATTCAGCTCCGCTCGGAGCATTTTCCATTGTAATTGTCAGAATATCGCCCGGATTCGGATCAGTCGCAATTACGGCGAACAACAATTTATTTCCGGCGTAAACGGTTTTGCCGCCGATGAATGAAAATTTCGGCGCTTGATTTTCCGGTTTTTTCGCTATTGTGAATTTCGAATTTACCGTTGGCATGGCATTGCCAGCAGTATCTTTTCCGTCAATTGAAACATTGACAATTTGTTCATAATCGAAAATCGCCGCAGGATCAATGGTAATCAAATAATCATTGGCTGATCCGCTGTAGCCGAAACGATTCGCGCCGGCGAGCGTGTATTCCACTCCGGCAACCACAACTTTGACAGAATTCAGATCAACCGCGCTGTCAATATCTTTGATATGAAAAGAAACATTGGTTGTCGGAGAAACGCCGGTCGCATTGTCAGCCGGATTCAAATTCGTCACAAACGGCGGAGCAATGTCAGGACCGATAAGGTAATGTCCGTCATGAACTGCGGCCAAAATATCATCGCTGGTTCCGGTTTCCGCGATATTGGAATCATGAGAATCGCCGGGATTGAATTCAAAAGTGACAGCAGTATCATCGGTCGCTTGCCGGCCTATAAAAGTGATTGTCGCGAAAACGCCTGTTCCGGCTCCGCTATTGTAAGGAGTCAGAGAAAATCCGGTTATTCTGATTCGGCCGGTTGATGCGTCAACATCATTTCCCGGATAAACGGAATAAACCGAACCCGGCAAAACCTGCGTTCCCGGAATTCCGGACATCACGTCAACCACTTCCAAATATGTGGGATCATAATAAAGAATCGCATCAGCCGCGTCAGTATCAATGCCGGCGGTGTCAATCAGAACATTTACGCTGAACGAGTGATTGAGAATATATGAATGATAATCAGGAGACAAACTGAAAGAAACCTCGGCGGCTCGAGCCGGAGCAATGGCGGAAAAATTCGCCAGAAGAATGAATATGATTGTCGCCGTGTAGATTAATCGTTTCACAGTTTTAATTTGATGAATTTTGTTGGCGGTGCGTCCGCTGTTCGTTGACGTTGGCGACGCGCGAATGGCGACGCGCAGATTACTTCACCATTGCTTCGCAGGTTCGTAATGACGGAAGGGCGGGCGGGGCGAGCCCGCCGCAATGACG
>JAHIRY010000013.1 GCA_018818405.1 Patescibacteria group bacterium
GGTTTCATTATAAATTCCGCCCTGCGAATCGGAAATCGCCGCGACTTTGAAACCCGCATCAAAACAAAGTTGCGACATGACAGCACCGGCATTGCCAAAACCTTGAATCGCGATTGTCGTTTCTTCCGATTTTTTTCCGGTCTTTCCCAACAATTCCCGTAAAATGAAAAATGCGCCCATGGCTGTCGCGCGATCTCTACCCTTGCTGCCGCCGCGATCCAACGGTTTTCCGGTAACAACGGCTAATTCTTCTTTTCCTTTTATTTTCGAATATTCATCCACGATCCACGACATGATTTCCGGAGTTGTATAAACATCGGGAGCGGGAACATCAACTTGCGCACCGAGATTCGGCGCGATCATTCGAACAAATGAACGAGTCATTCGTTCCAATTCGCCTGAACTCATTTCTTTCGGATTGCAGGTGACTCCGCCCTTTCCGCCGCCCATGGGAATATTTACCACCGCGCATTTGATCGTCATCCAGAATGCCAATGCTTTCACTTCATCAATATCAACCGCCGGAAAATATCTGATTCCTCCTTTGTACGGTCCGGCCCAATTATTGAATTGAATTCTGTATCCTTCGAAAACTTTCAAACTGCCGTCATCCATTTTTACCGGCGCTTTTACCTGTATTATGCGATCCGGCGTTTTTAACAATTCCAAAACTTCATTTTCCAAATTCACTATTTTCGCTGATTTTTCCAATTGTGAAATGGCATTTTCAAAAACATTCGACATAATTTTTCTAAATTAACTTTTTAATATTATTCTCAACTTTGAAATCAATCTTGACGAAAACCGCTTTCTTCGATACAGTTAATCAAGTTTCACGCCGCTGAACTTTGACAAAGGAGAAATCAAATGAACAATCCAAGGAACGTTGCAAGATTCATTTGCTGTTGCATGATATTGCTATCGGCAATTATATTTTCTCTTCCATTCAAATTCGAACTTTCCGAAATTGCCATGATCGGATGTTTCGCCGGATACATATTGGCAGTAATCATTGTCTGCCTCTCCGCAATGGTTTGGGGTTCGCATGATCAAATTATGTGGGAAGAAAAACCGGCTGATCAGCAAAACGCAGAGGAGGCGCCAAATGTATAAAAAATTGTTTTGCTATTTTTGCCTCACTTTTCTGTTCGGATTCTCAGCCATCGGATTTCTCGCAATTTATTACTCCCACTTTCATGATTCGCTCGGCGTATACATTTCCGTCGGTATTATTCTGGGAATGGCCGCTGCCGTTTGCCTGATCGCGTATTCGCAGGAACGGGAAAAAATTTTACGGCCATACCAAGTGATTGGCAATGAGAAATCGCAAAAATCGTTTGATTCCTAAAATAATTTATCAAATTGAAAAAGTTCAGTCTCAATCCATCCGCCGAGCTCTCGCGCTTTGCGGATTTTTTTTTGATTAACAATTATAAAATCATTTCCAATCCGGCTTGTCTGAAATTCCGTTTACATTCTTTACAAACCTGCTCGCGCTCAAAGCGGCTTTCGCGCCCTCGCCCGCGGAAATCACCACTTGCTTGAACGGCGTGTTCGTTATGTCGCCGGCAGCGAAAAATCCGGTCAATGAAGTTTTATTTTCATTATCAACAATCACATAACCGCGTTCATCCAGATCAACCAAACCTTTTATCAAATCAGTCTGCGTCCGATACCCGATTTCAATGAACAAACCATTGAGCGCGATTTCCCGTTCTTCCTTGGTTTGATTGTTAATGACTTTTATCTTTTCCAATTTTTTTTCTCCAATCAATTCTCCCACTTCAGTGAAATTCATTATTTCCACATTTTGCTTCTTTTTCACCGAATCAATTAAAATCTGCTCAGCGCGATACTGATCGGTTCGCACCAACAAATAAACTTTCTCGCAAATATCAGACAAATAATCAGCCGCGTCAAACGCTGAATTTCCTCCGCCGGCAACAGCGACAACTTTTCCGCGAAAAAGCGGTCCGTCGCAAGTCGCGCAATAAGTTATTCCCCGTCCGGCCAATTCATCTTCCCGAGGAACTTCCAATTTTCGATGAGTCAGTCCGGTTGAAAGAATAATCGCTCGAGATTCAAATTCTCCGGCTGAACTCTGCAAGGAAAATCCGTTTTCCGTTTTTTCAATCTTCATCACTTCTCCCAATTTTATTTCCGCGCCGAAACTTTCGGCTTGTTCTTGAAATTTTTTCATCAATTCCGCGCCCGAGATTATTCCGGTTCCCGGATAATTTTCAATATCAGTTGTGATTCCCGCTTGTCCGCCGATTTCCCGAGTGATGATCAATGTACTCAGCGCTCTTCTCGCCGAGTACAATCCCGCGGTCAGCCCGGCGCACGCGCCTCCGATAATTATTACATCATATTTTTCCATAATATCGATTTTTATGAATAACGAATTTACGAATTCCCTGTTATTGTTCATTATTTTCGCGCAATTTTATTGCCTGCCGAATAATCACCTCGAGTCGCACCGAAGGGAAATCTTCCATTATCTTTTACATCAACTTCATCAATTTTTCTTTCAACATTTCCTTGTTTTGCATTCCATTCAAAATTTCCTTTACTTCTCCGTCCTTGAACAATATCAATGTCGGAATACTCAAGACTTCATACTTTTCCGCCAGCTCGCCGTTCTGTTCAATATCGACTTTTCCGATTTTCACATTTTGGCCTTGCATTTCCTTTTCCAATTCATCGATGATCGGACTTTGAACTTTGCACGGACCGCACCACTCCGCAAAAAAATAAACCAATGCCGCGCCGTTGAATTTTAATACTTCTTCTTCGAAATTTTTTTCATCTAATTTCATAAACACTATCATTAATTATTTTTATGCAAAAACGACTTATCGAATTACTCTTTTTTATTCTCCAGCCAAAATCTCACCAAATGGCGAATAAATTCGCTTTTATTTTCATACTTGTGTTTTTTCATTTGTTTTTCCACTTCCCTGCACAAATCCTCGGGCAGTGAAATTGTGACAACGCAACGCATAATTTTGTAATACAATGTAATACAAACATTTTAACACTTGAATATTTGATGTCAAACGGAGGTGTTTATAAATTGATATTCCGGTGTTTTCTGCCTATATTGTTTTGTAATTACAACGATTTTTGTCGCGCGTAAAACGCCACGAAACGCAATGTAGAGACGCAATGCATTGCGTCTCTACATTGCGTTTCGGCGCGGCGTGTTGCGTTGCGGCGCGTTGTATTACGGTTGCAATATAAAAAAATCAACATGAATATCCGCGGAACAAAATAACGGCAAATTGACAATATACGGGAACATAATATTGACAACACGATTCGTATAATTAATTGTAGACGGGGAACAAAAATTTTTATTCCCGCGTAAAACAAAAAACGGCTGGCGCCGTTTTTTTTATTGTTTCCGATTAAATTATCTTTTTTATTTCCCGTTCTTTGTAAACTTCCAAAACATCGCCGATTTCCAATACCGGCTGGCCGACAAATTTTATTCCGCATTCCTGACCTTTCATTACATCGGAAACAATCTGCTTGCCGCTCTGCAATTCAACTATTTTTCCGGATGTCACAAACTCTCCATTGCGGAAAACAGCTGTCTTCGAACCGGGTTCAAGTTTTCCTTCCGTCACTTTTCCGCCGACAATCGCGCCGTCCGTTAATTTTCTAAAAATCGCCAATATTTCCATTTTCCCCAATTCCTCCCGCACGGTTTCCGGTTTTGCGAGCTCTTGCAATCTTCTCTTTACTTCTGTAATCAATTCATAAATTATTTGATAACGCCTCAATTCAACGGATTTTTCCTGCGCCAGCGCTTCCACCGAAGGCGATGCCAGCACATTGAAACCGAATACAACCGAATTCGTCGCTTCCGCGCTCATAATATCCGTTTCCGTGATATTTCCCAATCCTTTGGAAACAATTTCTATTTTAATATCTTCATTTTCAATTTTTTTCAATGATTCGATAATCGCTTCTTGCGAACCCAAAACATCCGTGCGCAAAATAATATTCAATTTTATTACGCCTTCTTTTTCTTCTCCGTTGTCGGATTCTTTCATCGGACGGATGAATGATTCTTCCTGCTTTTGCATTTCATAAGTTCTTACCTTTTTCACTCTTTTCAAGTCTGTCACGGTTTCCAGAATATCACCAACCTTTGGCGCGACTTTCAAACCGAGAATTTTTGCCGGAGTTGCCGGCGGAGCTTCTTTCAATTGTTCATTCTTGTAATTTCTCATCGAACGGATTTTTCCATACAAAACGCCGTTCATCGCCACATGATCGCCCGCGCGCAAAGTTCCATTCTTCACGAGAACGGTCGCCACCGGACCCTCGCCCGGATCAACATGAGATTCAATGATTGTTCCAATGAATTCTCCAGTTGGATTAGCTTTTATTTTTTCCGAATTCATATCAGCCACCAGCAAAATATTATCCAGCAATTCATCAATATTGGTATTTTGCTTGGCTGAAATATTAACGCAAATCGTATTGCCGCCCCATTCCTCGGGCAACAAATTGTATTGCGATAATTCTTGTTTTGTTTTTTCCGGATTCGCTTCCGGCAAATCGATTTTATTGATCGCCGCGATGATCGGCAATTCCGCGTTCTGCGCGATTTTAATCGCTTCCACTGTTTGCGGTTTCACTCCGTCATTGGCAGCCACAACCAAAATCGCGATGTCAGCCACTTTTGCTCCGCGCGATCTCATGGCGGTAAACGCTTCATGACCGGGAGTATCGATAAAAGTAATTTTTCTTTTTTTCTTTACCACCTGATAAGCGCCGATGTGCTGAGTGATTCCGCCGGCTTCGCCCTCGACAACATTTGTCTTTCTGATCGCGTCCAGCAATTTTGTTTTTCCATGATCAACATGTCCCATCACAACAACGACCGGTGCGCGAGATTCAAAATCAGAAGATTCCTCAGCTTCCATTTTTTCTTTGATTCTTTTGTCAGTATCAACTTCGAACTTGTGCGTCATATCAACCATTACCGGCTCATATCCCAGATCGCTCGCCAAAATGGCGGCCGTATCAAAATCAATTCGCTGATTCATTGACGCCATCACTCCGTTTCTCATCAATTCGGCAATCACTCTTGTCACCGGCTGATTCAATAAAACCGAAAAATCTTTTACCGTCAAAATCGGCGGAATCTCCAATTTTTCTCCATCAACCACATGGTCTGATTCTTTTTTCTCCGCTCCTCGGAAATATTGCGCTTTTTGCCGTTCTCTATCCTGAGATTCCTTCCACGCTCTCATAATTCTACTGGCCAGACGATCATCGATTTTAATCGCTTTCTTTCCAATATCAATACCGAGCTCCGGCAATTTGTCGTGAAGCTCCTGCGTATTTACTCTCAATCTGCGCGCCAATTCCGAAATATTCATAGTTTTGATTCGTTATATTTAATACTACCAAAATAGGCCGGCAAAGTCAACACAACGAACCGGCGCTCAAAATGGACATTTTCCTCAAATTTATATACAATAATTCAAATTATAACAAATTTTTATGCAATACTTTTTTATTTTGGGACGCGAAAATTTACTGTCTCTGGCTGAAATTGAATCCGTGTTAATTCGGCTCGAACTGAAAGCAAAGCTCATCGCCAAAGAAACGGACTTTGCGATTTTTGATTTTGAAGAAAAACTTGACGAAACATTGATGATGGCGCAATTGGCCGGAACAATAAAAATCGGACGGGTTGTCAATCAATCGCGAAACATTACAGTTCAAGCATTGTTGGATTTGATTCCGGAAAAAGAAACAAAAGTTATTTTCGGCATCAGCTGTTATAATGCAAAATTACCAATCAACAATCTGGCGAAACAACTGAAAAATAAACTGAAAGATCTTGATAAAAACGCGCGCTTTGTTCCCGCCGGAGAATCAGCTCTGAGCAGCGCTCATGTCACAAAAAACAAGTTAATTGAAAAAGGCGTGGAAATCGTAATTATGAAAAGCAAAGAAACCTTCTTTGTCGGAAAAACCTTGGCGGTTCAAGATTTTGAAAAATTTTCCCACTTTGATTATGATCGTCCGGCTCGGGATACAAAGAGCGGAATGCTCCCGCCAAAACTCGCGCAAATGATGTTGAACTTGGCCGAAGACTCTGAACAAAAATGTTTACTCGATCCTTTTTGCGGCAGCGGCACCGTTCTCCAGCAAGCGATTTTTCTCGGCTATGAACAAGTGATCGGAAGCGATCTCAGCGAAACCGCGGTCAGAGACACTGCAACCAATTTGCATTGGCTGGAAAAAGAATTGAATAAAAAAATAAATTTCAAAGCGACAAAATGCGATATAAAAAATTTAACTTCAATCGTGAAACCGGAATCAATTTCCGCAATCGTAACCGAACCTGATCTCGGTCCCGCTCTGCGCGGACATGAAAATGACAAAGAACTTCGGGAAAACATCCAGAATCTTCGCGATTTTTACAGAGTCGTGTTCAGCCAAATAAATTCATTGCTCGCGCCCGGCCGGCCGGCTGTAATTGTTGTCCCGGAAATAAAAATGCGCGGCAAAACTTACAAATTCGAAATCAATCAAATTCTGCCGCCGGAATTGAAAATCGCCGGACATTGGCAATACGCCAGAAAAGATCAAAGAATCATTCGCAACATTTACAAATTCATAAAACGGAAACAATAATGAAAAAAAATGCCGCAGTTTAATCACGGCATTTTTAGTTTGTAAATTTATCTCATGACTGTGCGCCGATTCTCTCTTTCACAAAATTGCAGTATTCGCAATCCGGCGCGCTCGCCGGCATTTTTGTTTTGTTCAAACATTCATGCGCGCTGACAATCGCTCTTTCCACCCAGCTGTCATTTCCCTCATACGGAATAATCGTCACATCAAATTCCAATTTTCCGTCAAACGCTTTTCGATCGCTTTTTCCATTGCAAAAAACAAAATAAGCTGTGTCAGAAACCTTGAATCCGTTTTTTCGGAGCAGCCATTGATAAATTTCCATCTGCCGCTTGTACGCTTGCTTGTATTTGTCTTCCAAACTGATCGCATTTCTTGTGCTGGTCGCCTTGTAATCAACCACAATAATTTCATTTTTCGGCGTTCGCCAAACATCATCAACTCCGCCGCAAATAATAAAATTAGTTTTCTTGTGCAAATATTCCACGCCTTTGTGCAGAGAATCACGCCAATCATCCATTTTCTCGTGCAAAAACGGCACAGCGTCAATACCATAAGCTTTCATCAACGGATGCGCTTTTTGTTTTGCGCGAAGAATATCAAATTCCTTTTTCAAAAGTGAATCAACCGCCATATTCAGAGTAAATCCCGGCATGCTCGGCCGTTTGATTCCCAATCTTCTATCCAAATAAAAACACCGCGGACATTGCAAAAAAAATTCGATTTTACTTCGGCTGAGCCGAAAAGGAGTTTTTGATTTCGGCGA
>JAHIRY010000014.1 GCA_018818405.1 Patescibacteria group bacterium
GCTGGAGCAATGGATGCTCAGGATGATACAAACAACAATATTACTGTCACTGTCACTGATAATGCAGGTAACCAAACAATAACCGCGGGCACTAATAATTACACGGCAGATACAAATCTGCCAACAGTAACCGCGGCCAATATCGGAGTCACAGGAGCCACTGGAAACCTTGGAGCATTCAAGAATGGAGATACGCCAGTACCAACATGGGATGTTACTACTGAAGGTGAAGCTGACACCTTGGCCGCAGTACTATTCAATGCGGCTAGCTTCAGAGCGGCGGACACAGCTCTAGCTGGAGCACTAGGCGGAGGAGTCTACACCGCCACCTTGGCCGGAGCAATGGATTCGCAAGAAGATGCAAATAATAATGTGGTCGTTACCGTCACAGATAATGCTGGAAATCAGACCATTACAGCGGGAACAGCTAACTATTACATCGATACAGTTTTACCGATAATCGCAATAGTTTCAGAATTCGATGTTAATGGCGATGGGTCAATTGATGAAGTAATGCTTACAAATACAGAGCCTATAAAAGATTCCACTGTGACTGCCACCAATTTCACTATCGGCGGCACTGCGGCTGATACGGTAATGGCAACCACTTCCACCAATGGTTCCGATACCAATGTCGCGAATGACAATGAAATAACAATTAAAATTGCAGCTGGAGTTAGTGGCACGGAACAAAAAGCGGTTGTTTATGCGGGAACATTAACGGACTCGGTCGGCAATACCATGGCAAATCAAACAGTTGTTGCAGGTTCGGTTGTTGACTCAGCAAATCCGGTCGCACTCGTCTGGTTATATTATGACGCTGGAACTGATGGCAGTGTTGAAACAATAGAAATACAATATTCAGAAGATGTCACTTGGAATGGAAATGACTTGAATCAATTCAGTGTAACAGCGAATAGCCTTACCGGACTTGGCGCTGTTCCTCTTTCAATGAGCCAACCTTCCGGTTCCATCCTCCACATTTTGCCCACCGCTACAAGCGGAGTAACCGGCGTAGGCGTTGCAGGAACGCAACCATCCGTTTCATATACGCAAAGCGGAACCGGAGCAAATCGAATTCAAGATGCCTCTGGAAATTACATGGCAAATGCTACAAGCAGTCTTCTTGATTACGCGTCTCCCCTGCTTCTTTCGACAACACCGGCAAACGGCGCTACACGCGTAGCTATCGCTCAGACTGTTGCATGGACATTCAGCGAGCCGATGGTAACAACAATGACTTATGGAACTCAATTTACATCATCAATAAATCCGGGGGGCTGGTCAGACGCATGGAGCAATGGAAACAAAACAGTAACAATGAGCCATACTGACTTCAATTTCAATCAGTCATATACCATCACTACAGACACAGGAGAAAATATTCCGACAGCTGATTCCGGAGTAAATACTAGCATGCAAACAGATGCAATCCCATCCACTTGGTCATTTACAACTCTTGCAGGCGGTGCCAGCGGCGGAGTGGTGCTGGCAAACAACCCCATATCAGGATCTTTCACCATAAACAGCGGAGCGGCTGAAACATCGTCCGGCACTGTCAGTTTGAATATCAGCACGAGCGGCGCCAGCCAAATGCTCATTGCCAATGACCCGAATTATTTGAACTCAGAATGGGAATCGGTAAAATCAACAAAAATATGGGATTTGACTTCAGGGCTGGGCTCAAAAACAGTCTATATACTATTCCGAAATGAATTCGCATCAACTTCAACGGTCAACCAATCAATCAAAGTCGTCGAAGTTATGTTAGCAACAATCGATGTTGATGCTTCAATCCTCAGCACGAACAAAACAATCTTGTTGGCTGACAATACTGACAGCGCATTGATCACAGTCACAGTCAAAAAACCGGACGGAACGCTTGCGACCGGAAAAACGGTCACACTTTCAAGCAGCAGAACCGCGGAAGATACGGTGACAGCGGTAAACGCAATCACTGACGCAAGCGGAATCGCAAAATTCAATATCACTTCGGAATATGCCGGCATATCAAACATTATCGCCGAAGCTGAAGGATACACAATAACAAAAACAGTTTCCTTGCAATTCAGCGCGCCGGCAACATTACCGGAAGAAAAACCAAAAGAGCTCGAAGAAGTTGTTGAAATAAAAATTGGCGATCTCATCAAAAGCGATGCAAGCAATGCGGTCTACTATTTCGGAGCTGACGGAAAGAGACATTCATTCGTCACTTCCACAATTTATTACAGCTATTACACTGATTTCTCTACGGTAAAGACCATTTCAGCCACCCAACTTGCAGGCATTGCGCTGGGATCGAATGCAAAGGTGCGACCCGGAACATGGCTGGTAAAAATACAAACCGATCCAAAAGTTTACGCAGTGACACCGAATGGAATTCTCCGCTGGGTGACTACGGAAGAAATTGCAAAAGCGCTTTACGGAGACACTTGGAACAAGAAAATCATAGATATTGACGCGGGATTCTTCCAGGATTATGCGAAAGGAACTTCCATTACCGAAAAGTCTCATCCGACAGGAGCTTTGGTAAAATATACCGGAGAAGCAACCAACTATTACATCAGCAACGGAATGAAGAGACAGATTTCCGATCCTACTGCATTCAGCGTAAATTTATTCCAGAACAAATTCGTACAAGTTATTTCTCCTGCTATCAGCTATGATAGCGGTTCATCCATTATCAGCAAAGAAGCGGAAATAGCAGCAGCTGTTTACTAGAAAACAAAAAAGATACCTCGCAGCCGCGAGGTATCTTTTATTTTGGAATTAATCTTTTATGAAACTGATTTTTTTTACGCTGCCATTCTGTCTATCTTTTCTCTCTGAGAAAAAAGTTCCTTCTCCCCTATCATCTTGTCGAAATTAACTTTCAATTCCCGCTGAATTCCATACTCAGTGGGAAATTTCGCGATTTCCGAATTTATTTCTTCCTTTGTTTTTGCAATGTCCGCCGAGCTTTCGAATTTTCCGATCAGCTGATCCAGCTTTCCCGCCCACTCACTCAGAGTGAGACTTTCATCAGAAGCAGCTGATTTTAATTTCAAATGTTCAAACGATACCGAATCGCTCAGCTCATCCATTCGATCCATTATTCCCGTAAGTCCCGCCTCTTTTCCCGCTTTGGCAAATGAATATTTTTCCAGCTCGCTCGCCAGCAAAATATTGGAAAAATCAGAAGTTGTTTCCATTTTTCCAATCTTCTTGATCGTCTCTTCTCCCGTCTCCCAGCCTTTTATCAAATTCTCATCTCGAGACACAGGTTTTTCCTCTCCCAAAATATATGACAAATCAGGAGTGTCTTCCATTTTTCCGATATTTTTCAACACTTCTTCCTGCGTTTTTCCCGGTGTTTTTGCCAGTTCCCTCTCTTTTGGTTCGCCGGGCTGTTCGAATTGTCGTGAAAACATTTCCATAGAAAAAAATATTACATCTGCAAACTTCAAAATTTGACAATTATTTAGGAAAAAATTCCAGTGGAATCAAGGCGCGCAACAATCCAATCCGGAACATTTTGAGCGTCCTTAAAATTTGCGCCATAAATATCAGTCACTTCAAAATGAGCGCAACTCAAATTGGCGCCTCTCAAATCCGCTCCGCTCAAATTCGCACAGGTCAAGTCCGCGCTTGTGAAATTCGCTTGTTTCATATTCAATCCGTGCAAATCCGCAAATCTCAAATTCGCGCCCGACAACTGTCGCACATCGAATTTTCCTCGTCTAATTTTATCAATTAAAATTTTTTGCCTGAAAAAACCTTTTTTATCCAGTCCCGCTTGTGTCCATTCCGGCAATAATTCGCCAGTCGCAGACATTCTTCTTTCCAACTTTTTTAGATATGCAATGAAATCTTTCTTTTCCGATTCTATCTCTGACGCTAACACGCTTTGTTCTATAATCGCTGAGTCATTGCCATTGTCCGCTTTCTCGGAATTGATCGCAGAGACTTTATCTAATAATTCTTCCAATCTATCAAATTCTCGCAAACAGCGACTTTGCATAGCTTGCGACGAAGCATATCCGAGCGAATGTTTTAGCGATTCTCCGGCAAGCGCTCTTGAGGCTTCTCCACTTTTTGTCAATTTGTATTCCGGCAGTCCTATCACGCTTACGCCCAGTTCTTCTTCATTCGCCAAATGTCGCAAGTTTTTCATTCCTTGATTGATTTTACTTTTTTCCGTTTTCGATCCGACCTGTTCATTCGGCAGATTAATAATATTTTTGATTGAATCGGCAACCAATGAAAACCATTCTGTCATTTGTTCTTCCAATTTTGTCGGTCGATAAATTTTTGAAGGCAAATGAAATGCCAGATCGAATTTTTCATTCACCTCGATTAACCGAGTTAACAATTGCTGTTCTTTTTTTAAAAGCTCTATGCTTTTTGAATGTTTTTCTTGTTCTTTGCGCGTTATTGAACCGTCTATTCGTTCATTCATATTTTTCTGTATATATTTAGAATTACTCTGTAATATTGTACATTACTTTTACGCAAATCAAAAGTTTAAATCAACTTTGTTTCAAAAAAATCGCGGCGATTATCATTTAACCAAACGCAAAAATTCTTTTTCATTGATTATTTTGACTCCCAGTTTTTTCGCGTTGTCGTATTTTGATCCGGGATCTGCGCCGGCAACCACGAAATCCGTGTTCGAGCTGACCGAACCGCTGACTTTTGCTCCCAAATTTTTTATGATTTGTTTCGCTTCATCGCGAGACATTGATTCCAGCGAGCCGGTGAGAACGAAAACTTTTCCGCTTACAGGTGATTTTTCTTTTACCGATTCCATCCGATTCAACGCTACGCCCGATTTTTCCAAAGTTTTCAATAATTCAATATTTTTTTTGTTCCGGAAATATTTATGCACGCTCTCCGCCACTGTTTCGCCGATTCCTTCAATGTTGCTGATGTCCGTTGTTTTCTCTTTTGAAATTTTTTCAATAAAATCGCTGATCGTGCGCGCCGGATAAATTCGCGCGAGCAGAGAAGCTGTTTCCTCGCCGACATAACGGATTCCCAGCGAAAAAAGAAATTTTGAAAGATAAACGGTCTTGCTCGATTCAATTGATTTGAGCAAATTGTCAGCTGATTTTTCGGCAAAACGCTCCAGCGATTCAAGATCGCCCCGCGTCAATTCATAAATATCGGAAAAAGAAGAAACCAATCCCTCATTCATCAGCTGTTCAACTATCTTCTCTCCCAGACCATCTATGTTCATTCCTTTTTTCGACGCAAAATGAATTATTCTTTCTTTTTCCTTGGCAAAACAATCTTTGTTCAGACAATATGTCGCCACTTCTCCTTGTTTTCTCACTGTCGGAGAATTGCAAATCGGACATTTTTTCGGGGCTTCCACTTTTTTCTCTTTGCCGGTGCGCAGACGAGGCAGAACTTGTACAACTTCCGGAATAATATCTCCCGCTTTTTGCAGAATAACCGTGTCGCCGATGCGAATGTCTTTTCTTTTCACTTCATCAATGTTGTGCAAAGTCGCGTGACTGACCGTGGATCCGGCAATGCGAACCGGTTTTAAATAAGCCACCGGCGTGAGCGCTCCGGTTCTGCCCACTTGCCATTTGATATCTTCCACAATTGTTGTCGCTTGTTCCGCGGGAAATTTGTATGCGCAAGCCCATCGCACATATTTTGCCGCCCGCCCCAATCTCCTTTGCCAATCAATGCGATTGACTTTGATGGCAACTCCGTCGATCTCATACGGCAATTTGCTTCGCTTCTTGCGCCATGATTCGCAAAGAGAAATCGCGTCTTCGATATTTTCTACTTTTTTGAAATATTTATTCACGCGCAAACCCAATTTTTTCATTGTTTTCAACATTTCTTCCTGCGTCTCAATTTGCTTGCCATTGTAAATCGCCCAGCAAAAAATATCCAAATCCCGCTCGGCCGCGACTCTCGGATCGAGCTGGCGGACAGTGCCGGCGGCCGCGTTTCTCGGATTGGCGAAAAGAGGTTTATTCAATTTTTTATTTTGCTCATTCAAATTTTCAAAACTTTTTGTCGGCATGTAAACTTCGCCGCCGAATTCCGCTTCGATAGGTTCGCGCAATTTTAACGGCAAACTTTTAATTGTTTTCACCGTGTGAGTGACATCCTCGCCGAACACTCCGTCTCCGCGCGTCACCGCTCTCTTGAAAAATCCGTTTTTATAATGAAAAGACATGTTCAGTCCGTCAATTTTCAATTCGCAAGTGTATTCCAATTTTTCTGTGGAAGTTAAATTCAAAAATCTTCTGACCCGCTTGTCAAAATCGCGAACTTCATCAAAACTGAAAACATCGTCCAGTGAATATTTTTTTATTTCATGCCTGACTTTTTTGAATTTTCCGAGCGCGCGTCCGCCGATCCTCTGCGTCGGAGAATCAGGAGTTATCAGATCGGGGATTTTTTTTTCGATCGCTTCCACTTCATCTTTCAGACTGTCGCGCGCCGCGTCCGACATGACAGGTTCGTCCAAAACATAATAAGCGTAATCAACATCGCGCATTTCAGCTTTTAATTTTTCCAATCTTTTTTTCGCTTCCGTATGATCCATATTTTTTAATTCTTTTTAAGCACTTATTATTTTATATAAACAAAATTTTATTTCAAAATCTTTTCTTCGCTGAACAAAACATAATCGTACAAACCGATGGTCGGAGCGTACCGAGGCAGACTGATATTTAAAATTTGATTCGATTCTCCGAAACCGCCCCTAACGGAAATTTTTAGAAAATTCGGAAAATCAACCGCGCTTCCGGCCTGATGATCCAGACTGAAAAGTTTTATTTTCAGATTTTCAGCTGAACCGTACAAAGCTTTTACCCGAACTCGATAATTCATATTCGGAACAATGGAATTGTCAGTGGCTGACCCGCCGGAAAAAAGCATTTTCACCGCAGGACTTTGAGTCGCATTAGGCCAATTGATTGAAGAATCGCCGATCCATTCCACTTTTGAAATCTCCAGCCATGTTCCCGCGCCCGACCAGTAAAATCCAATGGACTCAGCGCCGCTGCCGGCTGAATTTTTTTCCGGGTTGAACAGATCAAATTGAAAACTTTCGTTTTCCGCCAGATTCAGTGACAATTCGGAAACCGCGCTGTCATCAATCGCCAATTCGCAATCCAAATTCTCGAATCCGCAATCTTTTTCTTTTGGTAAAATTTCCTGTTTGCGAATGAGATACAATGCTTTTTCCGCTCCGCTCTCCGCATTGTAATAAGCGATTTCATTTTGCGCGCTGAATCCGGTTTGCCGAATACTGCTGCGCAGCAAATCGGAAATAATCAGACTGGACGACAAAATGGCTGAAATAATCAGCAAGGCGTAAAGCAATACATTTCCTTTTTGATTTTTTTTATCTTTCATAATTTCTGGAAGCCGCGGATGTTTGCAAATTTATTTTTTGGCGCGCGTTGGCAACGAACTTCAGGCTTTCTCCCTCGAAAACAACGGTGACAATCGGCTGAGCGTCAGCTTCAAATTTCTTTTCAACTTCATTGTATTCATACGGATTTTTCAACGGAGAAATATAAAAATACAATTTATTCACATCCACTTGATTTGATGTCAGCACTGTATCAAATCCGTTCAAACGCACTCGCACACAGCTCTGCGCCGGAGCAACGCAATTTTCAGTTTCTTTTCTGATGGAAATTTTTTCTCCGCGATCATTGATCAAATTCAGCTGGCTGACTCGGCCGGTCATTGACGGAAGATATGATTCATAATCGATTTTGTTTGAACGAATATAAGAAGCGATCTGATCCAAATTATATTGCAGATCATTCATTGATTTTTGTCCGGCCAGCGCCTTGCCCTGCACAAAAGTGACTGACATGAAAATATCGCTCACCACGAGCGCCATTGTGAGAAATATTGCCATGACAACCAGCATTTCCACCAAAGAAAATCCTTTTTGCGATTTTAAATTTATATTTTTCATTTTTTTTATCTCCAATTATACAAACGTTCTTCCAATCGCGCGTTTTTCCATTTATTATTTTCCTGCCAGCGAACAAGGGAAACGATTTGCAAACCAATAACTTCAGCCGAACAAGTTTCCTTGGCAGTGCAAATGCCGTCTCCGCCGCAAGATGATTCTTTGGAACAAATCGGATTTATTTCAACGCCGCGCGAAAATTTGGATTCAACCGCTGTCGCCGGATCAAGGGAATAAACGCCATTTTCATTTAAAAATAATCGGCATCGGCCGGTGTCAACGCATTCATCGAATGTTCCATTCTTAAAATTCACTTTCCATTCATTTTTCAAAAAATCAAATTCAGTTGCAGCCAAATGATTTCCCGCGGGCAAAAGTCCGGAATTCCAAGAAAAACAATTACTGCCGGAAGGGTCGGGACATCCTTTCAGCCAATTGGAATCGCGAATGGAACGAACCGCTTCAATGCTTTCCCTCGCCAGATTCACCGCGATATTGCGATCAAATGTTTCTCGGCTCACAGCATAATTGAAAGACGAACGAGACAGAAATCCGACCAGCACAATTGAAATAACCGTGACAGCCAGCATTGCTTCGAGCAGAGTTTGTCCTTTTTCATTATTTTTTTTCATAATTTATTGCGGCGAACATACGCGACGTCCGAGCTGATCAAATCCCGTCTGAACATAATCAAGCTGGCATTTGCAATCATCGCTCAGCATGTCAGGCATTGTTCCCGCGGCGCAAGACGGAACACAGCGGCCGTCTCTGGTCAAAACGCGATACGGCGCCGGACAATCCATGGCGTCAATATTGATCGCACCGCTATTCAGCTGAACGGAAACAGAACGCCTGGCGCCCGAATCCCCTTTCAAATGAAAAAACACGCTTTTGTTTTCTCCGCAAATGCCGGACGGCAAACAGCCGATTTCAGTTAATTGATTTATTTTGAAACAAACGGTTCGAGGTTCGGTCAAATCGAATTTTATTTTTTTTGACAAAACCGATTTTTCAATCACAATGTCAGCATTATCCAAAGTATAATTTTCATTTTTGTCAGCGAACAAATAATAGCTGTCCGGCTCGCTCGGCGAAGCGGAAACGCAATATCCTCCGGCCGGAATTTCGTCGTCGATTTTTTGGCCGGCCAGAGATTTTACTTTCATTTCCGAAATTTTGGAAGATAAATTCAGAATTTCCAATTTCAATTGTTTTGATTCGGAATAATTGCCCAGGGAAACAAAAGAAAAAGTAGTGATCAGCGCGATCAATCCGATGGAAATCAATAATTCGATGAGGCTGAATCCTTTTTGCATAATTATCTGGAAAGAAAATTCAAATACCACTCAATAATGCGGCTGCCGTAAACCAGCGCGACAAAAGTCGCGGCTGAAAGGAAAACTCCGAACGGCATTTCGCTTTTCAGATTTCTCTTGTGCAATGACAGCAAAAGCAAGCTGATGACAGCGCCTCCGACATAAGCGATGAAAAGCGCGACCAATATATTCGGCCAGCCCAGCATAAATCCCATGAGAAAACCGAGTTTTATGTCTCCGGCTCCGATCCATTTGCCGCGGGACAGCTGATATTGCGCGAAGAAAAATCCGCCGGCGATTATTCCCGCCAGCGACAGATTTAATATCGCCATCAGAAAATCTTCCGACCGGCTCAACAGAAAAAGATTGGCGCCGAAACTGACAACCATCATGGGGATTGTCACAACATTGAAAATCAAAAAGTAGCGCAAATCCGTGGTAAAAATTACAATCAAAGCGGAAGAAAAAATCAAATCGCGCCAGAAAAGAACATTCGCCCAATCAGCCGCAACATCGTATTTGTATGCCAGAAAAACGAATATCAAACCGGTGAAAAATTCAACCAGCGGATATTGCCAGGAAATCTTTTTTCCGCATTGCCTGCACTTTTGCCGGCAGATGAAAAAGCTTAAGATCGGAATCAAATCATAGAATTTGATTTGCGCTTTGCAATGCGGGCAGGAAGATCGGCCGCGCGCGATTGATCTCTTCTCCGGCAAACGGCAGATGACCACATTGAGAAAACTTCCGATCAGCGTTCCCAGAATAAAAATCAATAAATAAATCATCATAAATTATTTTTTATTTTTTTTATGAGAAAAATTATTCCGACTAAAATTGCGAAAAAAATTAAAATCGATATTGCCAAAAAAATTCCGATTCGGTTGGAATAAGCGGTAAAAACGGAACGTTCGAAAAAATCTTTTTTCAGCGAAGGCAAGGATTTTACTGCGTTCCATGCCTCGCCGACAGGAAACGACTCTTCCGTTCCAACAACCAAAACGTATTTCCCTTGATTTTTTTCATTTTTCACGGCGAGCGAATGGTTTCCTTCCGGCAATTGAATTTTTTCCTGCGGCCCCTGCCAATAATTGTCACCGCCGAATTCTTCGTAAAATATCGTCCATTCTTTTTTCGATCCATCGAGAAAAAGTTTTTCATCGGCAAACAGCTGGAAATCCTTGTACGCGTTCGGAATATCGGGAGACAACAAGCTGAAATAAATTTCTCCGGGTTTATTTAATTCCAATTCAAAATAATCCGGCTGGCCGTTTAACTTTCCATAAAAAGCCTGAGAAATTTCCGGTTTTTCGATTACAATCGGATTTTCCGCCGTTGGATTTGGCAATTGAAAAATCAAACGCGGCTGATGCGCCAGCGCCGGTTCAACCAAGAAAAACATCAAACAAAGCGCAAAAATTATTTTTTTCATTTTTTTATCATTATTAAACGCGTTCGCACATTTCCACCAATCGCAGGCAATACGCCCATTCATTGTCATACCAAGCGATTATTTTCACCAGATTTCCGCCGACCACGCGCGTGAATTTCAGATCAACGATCGCAGAGGCGGTTGTTTTTATTACATCCGATGAAACCAATTCTTCTTCCGACGCTTCGAGAATTCCTTTCAATGCTCCGCGCTGAGCCGCTTTTTTGAATGCATTGTTCACTTGTTTTACCGTAACATTTTTTTTCAATAATGCGACCGCATCAACAATTGATCCGCAGACAATCGGAACTCTGAAAGCGATTCCGTCGAAATTGTCAGCCAAACTCGGCAAAACAAGAGAAGCCGCGACAGCCGCGCCGGTAGTCGACGGAATAATGTTCACTCCGGCCGCTCTGCCTCGGCGCCAATCTTTCGCGTCCGGCAAATCAACCACTCTTTGCGAAGCGGTGGAAGAATGAACTGTCGTGAGAAAAGATTTTTCCACGCCGAATTCTTTTTCCAGCACAGCCATTACCGGCGCAATGCAATTCGTGGTGCAGGAAGCGTTGGCAATAATTTTTTCGCCTTTCGCAAGCTTGTCATTCACTCCGCGAACCACGGTCAGCACACCTTCGCTTTTCGTGGGAGCGGAAATTATAACTTTGCCGGCGCCGGATGACAAATGCTTTTCCGCGTCCTCTTTTCGCGTGAAAACGCCGGTGCATTCGAGAACAACATCAACTTTCAATTTTTTCCACGGCAATTTTCCCGGATCGGCAATGGAATAAACCGGAAATTCTTTGCGGTCAACCAGCAAATTTTTTCCGCGAACTTGAACATCTTTTTCAAAACGGCCGTAAACCGAATCATGTTTCAGCAGATACGCCATGTTATCGATATTTCCCAAATCATTGATGGCAACGACTTTTAAATTTTTGTTCATCAAAGCGACTTTGAATGCCGACCGCCCGATGCGGCCGAATCCGTTGATTGCGATTTTTATCATATAATTCAATTAGCGCCTCAAAATCGGACATTGATTTCAAAGCCTTAAATAATTTATTTAGCTGAATAATCAGCTGATTTCCTTGTATAATATTATAGCAAAATACAGATGATTCCACCAATCAAAAAACCGTTCTTTGCGGAACGGCCGTTTGTATGGAACAAATTATTATTGATTGCAATTTTCTATCTGAAACATCATCTCGCTAAGAGAATTTTCCATGGAAATTCGCATCATCTTTGTCTCCAGATACATGAGACTGAAGAGCGCGCCGAAAGCGATGAAAATACAAAGCATCATGCAAGTGATGAAAATCGCCATGCCTTTGTAATAATAAAGGTCTCGCCTGAGCGCTTTCTCTTCCATTGTTTCGATTTTGGTGACTTTTGAGAGAATTTCCTTGGCGCTCGCCCGAGGTTTCAATTTTTTTGTTGCGGCTTTTTTCGCAGCCGGTTTATTTTTTGTTTTTATTTTTTGCATATTGAACAATGATCATTTTCCCATCAAAAATATTGTATCACATTTTCTCCTGCAAGAAAACAATGCTGTCGATAAAGTATAAAATGTCTGAAGTCAATTCATCCGGAACATTGACATAGAGATAAAAATTTTCCCGCGGATGGACAACCAGCAATTCATCCACCAAGTTGTACTCGTCAAGCGCGAACACATGGCGATACATGATATATTTCTGTTTGAAAATATTTTCTTTGATAAAACAATTTCGAATGTCGCCGATATTCAGATCTTTCAATTGCTCGAAAAGCTCAAACGGACATTCCCCTATTTTGTTGTCTTTCACTGTCTGCCGGATTTCTTTGTTTGCGTATGAAAGTTTATCCGCGAAATCATAAGTGGCGAATGAAATCACGATCGGTTTTTGTTTTTCCAATGATTGAAACTGAGCGGAAACTTTTCGTCCCGAGATTTTTTCCAGCTGTCCGTTGCTGTCCGTGTGATATTGCAGAGCTCCCCAGCTGGCCGGACTTTTCAGCTGAAATCCGAATTCTTCATTCTGATACATCTGCCAATTTTTTGTCGCTTCGCTGAATTTCACCGATCGCTCGGCAGTGGAATCATCAGCCAATCCGAAATTTTCTATTCTGTCATTGGTAAAGCGAACTTGTTCGTGCAGATTCAGCACATTTTGCTCGACTTTTTTCAAATTGGTATAAATAAAACTGGCGCAAACCAAAAAAGAAGTGAACACGATCACCAGAGTGATCAATATGGGAATGCGAAAGGAAAATTCGAATTTTTCTTTTCTCATAAACTTTTTAATTTCTCTTCCAAAGTTTTTATTGTTTTCATCGCCTCGGCATCGATCTTTTTTATCAAGCTGATTTTTCTCTCTCGGAAAACCGGCGCAACTTCTCGAGCCGCTTGCTTGGTGGCGATCATGATTTTATTCAAATGCGCTCGCCGTTCTTCTTCTGAATCGAAAATCGTGCGCCTCAGTTCTTCTTCGCTGAATCGGTTTTCCACAATCGGAAAAACCGTTTTCTTTTCTTCATCCAGAATTTGCATAAATTCCCGGTACAACGACACTGACTCAGACTGATCCAAATTGAATTTTTTTTGAATTAATTTTAATTTTTCCAAAATAACGGAAAACCAATTGGTGCGCAATTTATTCTCTTTCGCCAACTCGCGCGCCGCTTGCTTTTCCTCCGTATCATCCGAACCGGTCAAGCCGTAAAGCTCGGGCGACATGTGAGATTCTTCCATTATTTCATAATCATCAACAAAATGTTTTAATTCCGCGATAACTCGTTCAATTTTTTCTTTTTCTCCCTGAGCTGTTTTTTCTTCGGGCGCGATTTCTTTTTTCAATTCCGGAGCCAAAGGCAAAACCGGAGGCTGTTTTTTTAACCGATTACTTTCTGCCATATGTTTACAAAAAATTCCTTAAACTTCAACACATCTCTGCCGGTGACGACAACGATTAACAATAACAAAATGCCAAATCCGATGGTGTGAATAATTTGTTCGATTCTCTGATTGATCGCTCGTCCGCGAATTTTTTCCACGAGAAGAAGGAAGACGCGGCCGCCGTCGAGCGCGGGAAAAGGCAGAAAATTAATGATCGCCAGATTCATTGACAAGAGCGCGGTGAATTGCAGAATATAGACAAAACCGAGCCGAGCCACTCTGCCTGTCATGGCGGCTATTCCCACCGGACCGGCAACATCCATTCCGATCGGCGCGCCGATGAGCGCGTTTTTGATTATTGTCGCAAAAGCAATGATTATCTGGATGAACATGGAATATGTGCCGACCAGTCCGAGCCAAATCGCTTTGTACCACGGATAGGAAACGATTCCGGTTTTCGCCAGACCGACGCCGAGACTGGGCTTGCCGGTTTCCGCGATAACAGCGGGCGTGAATTCCATTTCTTTTATTTCGCCGATGCGATCGATTTTGATTTTTATGGTTTGATTGTTTCTCTCTGAAATATAATTTTGCACTTGCGTCAAATCGGTCATCGCGGTTCCATTCATATCAATAATGCTGTCGCCGATTTGCAAGTCGATTTTTTCCGCCGCCGAATCCGGGATAATGGAAATGATCTGAATTTTTTGCTCGCTCACAGCGCCGGCCGATTGTTCGTCAACCACCTGAGGCGCGCCGATCATAAATGCGATGCTCAGACAAAACGCGCACAAGACAATATTCATTGCCACGCCCGCGCTGAGAATAATCGCTCTTTTCCAAATTTTTTTGTTGGCAAAACTGTCAGGATCTTCTTTGTTCAAACCGTCTTCGCCTTTTATTCTCACAAATCCGCCGAGCGGGATCCAATTGATCGAATAAATCGTATCCTCTGATTTAATTTTTTCCGGATCGCCATTTCCCCAGAAAAATTTTCTCTTGCCATTGATCTTCTTCCAGCCGCAAATGCGGGGAGGAAACCCGAAACCGAATTCATCTGCCGTGACGCCGAATTTTCTGGCGGTATAAAAATGTCCGAGTTCATGAACAAACACCAAAAGACTTAAAATTACTACAAAAATTATCAAGGTAAATAACATAAAAAAATTAAGAGTATTAACCAATTCATTATATATCAAAATCGAATTTTATCAAAATAGAATGAAGCAAATTGCCTAAGCTTGACAATTTTTCATAAATATCCTATATTTGCTTATTGAAAACAATGAAAAAGGAGGGCGGACGATGGCAATGCCCATTGCGAGAGCGGTGAGAAATCTGTCGCTAGATCTGCGGAATCCCATGAGAAACCGCGGAGCATGGTATCGAGTGACGATTGGAAACGGTTCTGATGCGGGAAAAATAAAAGTATCGTTGAAAAAAATTGAAGATGCGATGCTGGTGCCCTTGACTTATAAAGATTATGAAGTGGTGGTATTGATAAATGACGGCGATGATGAAACGACTGCCATGGTGTTCTAAAAAGAATGCCCGCACAGAATGAAAAAAAATTGGACCTCGGAACATTCCGCGGTCTTTTTCTTTTTAAAAAATAATTCAGAACGATTGATTTATTTTTTTTAATAATCTTTGAGTTAAAAAAACAGAGCAACTAATTTGACAAAAAACAATTTTTATAATTGTTTTTTTGATTTAAATAACATTTTTTCCAGCAAACAACAATTTTTTTGACAATTTTTTTTTCTTTGTTGCAGTGATATCATCCGGTCGTCGGAAGATCGGAATTCAATCCAAGGAGCAGGTCATGGCACCAAAAGATGGCGGCATCGAACTCTTGTCCGAAGAGCATTTCAGTCAGACCAATCCATGGGGAAAACCGGTGGTCGGCTGGAAACCGACCTCGCAAGGCGTTGACGGACTGCACAATCCGAGCGGCTGGGCTCTGTTGCGCGGCGTTCTCTGGAAATTGCTGAACGGAGAAAAAACTTCACTCTACGACTCTCCGATGATCGTGGAAAATCCGGGTGCGATCGTGATCGCCGAAATCGACGGCCGCATCGGACTTTCTCGGAATTACAGAATGATCGGAGAAAGACTCCTGCCGAAAGCTGCCGCTGATTACATCCGCGAGCTGGAGAGCCAGAAGCTCTGGCAAGCGCTCTTTGCCACACTGGGCAAATGGTCGTGGGAAGCGCCGCGCGGTCTTTTCAATGATCCGGATGCGAAAAAGGAAGAAGATCTGGCTGCGTTCATTCTGAAAACCGCCAAGGCGGAAGCTCTGGAAGAAGCCGGCTTCACGCTGACGGAAGCGAGAATCGTCGGAAAAATCAATGCAAACACCACATTCTTCGCGCACTCGCAGTGGGTGGTTCACGGCAAAATTAAATCCATGGGCGAAGCCAAGCCGGAAAATCTGGAGATCATCGGCAATTCCCAGCTCTTCACTCTCGAGGAGCTCAAAAGGCTGAACCGGCTCGGAGAATTCGAAGACGGGCTGACGCTCGCGGCCATGGCGCTGTGCGGACTGAGTCTGTAGCGAACAGCTCAACGGATCAAAAAAATTACGCGGCGGCAACATTGCCGTCGCGTTTTTCA